>NZ_JBIWGL010000036.1:0-45788 GCF_044763535.1 Lysinibacillus sp. NPDC095746 | reverse complement strand
GAGTAAGCCCAATTCATTTATCAATCAGACGTTTAGATAAAAATCAGGGTTGAAAACTTTGTATAATATTTTTACACAATATTAAGGACTTGACTTTAGAATCGCTATAAAGCCTCGAACATCGCTGATAAAAGAACTAGAATCGCTGATAAAACCTCGAACATCGCTGATAAGAGAGTTAGAATCGCTGATAAAGCCTCGAACATCGCTGATAAGAGAGCTAGAATCGCTGTTAAAACCTCGAACGTCGCTGATAAAAGAGTTAGAATCGCTGATAAAACGTCAAACATCGCTGATAAAAATAGTCGAATCACGATAGCCTACATTTTTTACCATCCTCCAAAATAGGATGGAGGAATTATTGTTAAATTATCATAACATTGACATTATTTTCATTAGGTACTATTATTAAACGGAAAATAAGGAAAATAAAAATATTTTTTTATTTTTGGGTAGGTAGGTGATCATATTGAAAGATAGAATTTTAAAGGTGTCAATAAGTGAAGCTGAACGAAAAGGCTTCCGATTTACGATGGGGGAGCTAGCAAAACAGCTTGGTATGAGTACAAAAACATTGTATGGATATTACCCCTCAAAGGAAGAACTGCTAAATGAAATGATTGATCTTGCAATAAATGAATTGAAAAAGAAAGAGGAAGAAATACTGCATGATTCAACTTTAAATCTAGTAGAAAAACTACAGAAATGTCTTGTACTCATTCCAGCAGATTTTCAATTTGCTCAACTCAAATATTTAGAGGAGCTTCAACGCTATTACCCTAAGCAATGGGAAACACTAGATCTATTTATTCACGAACAATGGACAGGTATCTTTTCGCTACTAGATGAAGGGATTGCCACAAAAAAAATACGTGCCTTTAATAAAGAGATATTTATAGAAGTCTATATTGGCGGGCTCTATCGATTGATGGAACATGGAGCGAAAAACAGAAATATGATGTCACTTCAAGATGCAATGCAGGAAATGGTAGACATTCTTATGCATGGAATTCTTGAAGATAACGTTCATGAAGAAAATTAAATGGGGGTTGTAAATGAGCAAAGCTTTAAGATTAATTTTTTTAGTTACCGATTTCTTTTTTATACTGTATTGGCTAGTCACCTTTTTTCATTTGATTCCAGAAGAGTATTTATATCAAGATTATCAAAATGAATTATTAGTTATATGGAATTGGTCGTTTTTCCCGCTAGATATTTTAATTTCAGTTAGTGGTTTTATAAGTCTCTATCTTTTTAAAGTGAAAAATGAAAAGTGGAGAGCATTCGCCTTATTATCTCTGGCACTAACATTTTGCTCTGGATTACAGGCGATTGCATTTTGGACAATAAAGCTTGATTTTGATCTTATGTGGTGGATACCTAATCTTTTCCTTTTACTGTATCCATTGTACTTTATTCCAAAGCTTATTGCATTTAAACATCAAGATACCTCATTGCAAGCAAAACACAACCACTAATCATCCTCGGTGTGGTTGTGTTTTCTATGCTTTGTAAAATTTTGTTCAATGCTTTCTTTTTTCGTTTTCGTTACACGTTCGTGTGTACTAAAAGGGGAGGATTGACGATTTTTTTCAACGTCCTTTCCTTTCGTACGCTTAATATGCATGCGCTTCTTTTTTGCTTTTGATTGTGTCATTGCTATTCCTCCTATTATTACCGTAACATGGGTTGATTTCCATTCCAACTAGGCGCTTTGTTGCTGGCGCTTCGCTTTCGCAGAGCAAAGCTTCCTGGGGGGGCCGATGAGCCACCTAACTCGCTAGGCTCGTTCCAAGGCCTCATCTACAATCTCCACTCCATTCAACTTATATACATAGCATACGACTTAGCAATGGTAATATCCTCAACTTTTAAAAATGAGCCAAGAAAAAGTAAAACCTCGTAAGTATTTAACTTACGAGGCGATTGTCATATTATTAGTGAGATACGTCCTGTACAGAAATACCTGTGTTAGCTTTAACATCCACTTCACGATATTTCTTAGCATCTGATTCCTTAGAAAGTAATGTTCCGATGAAACCACCAAGGAAGCCAAGTGGTACAGAAATTATTGCAGGGTTCGTTAATGAAATTAATGGATTCCCAACAAAAATTGCTTTTCCTTCAACTGGGTTCCAAAGGTTTGGTGAAACTGCAACAAGAATTAAAGCAGATATTAAACCTGTTAACATTGCTGTAATAGCACCTGCTGTATTAAAGCGTTTCCAGTAGATTGTATAGATGATTACAGGTAAGTTAGCTGAACCTGCAATACAGAATGCAAGTGATACTAAGAATGCTACGTTTAATGTTTGTGCACCCAGTGCTAAAAGGATTGAAATAACAGCGATTGTGATAGAACCAATACGAGCTGCAAGTACTTGCTCTTTCTCTGTGATTTTGCCTTTTTTAATGATTTGACCATAAATATCATGCGAAAGGGCAGATGCACCAGAAAGTACAAGACCAGCTACTACCGCTAAGATTGTTGCGAAAGCTACCGCACATACGAATGAGAATAGTATGTCTCCACCAAGCGCTTCCGCAAGAAGTGGAGCAGCCATGTTACCTGCAGCGTTTGCAGAAATAATTGCTTCTTTACCAACGAATTTAGCTGCACCGAAACCTAAGAAGATTGTAAGAATGTAGAAAATACCTACAATCCAAGTAGCCCAGATTACTGAGGAACGAGCAGTTTTCGCATCTTTTACTGTAAAGAAGCGCATTAGGATATGTGGAAGTCCCGCTGTACCTAATACTAAAGCGATTAACATTGAAATAGTATCAATACCATTTTGATATTTAAGACCTGGGTTCAAATACGCTGCACCGCTATCAGTTGCAGTTTCCATTTCTTTAAACATCGTTGCAATACTAAAGCCGAATTCTTTTAATACTAAGAATGAAATAATAACTGTTCCTAACATTAAAAGACAAGCTTTAATAATTTGTACCCAAGATGTTGCAGTCATCCCACCGAATAGTACATATGTCGTCATCATAAAGCCTACGATTAATACGGCTACCCAATAGTCGATCCCTAAAAGTAATTGAATAAGTGCTCCTGCACCAACTAGTTGTGCAATCATGTAGAATAATACAATTGTAATAGTGCTTAAAGCTGCTGTACCACGAACTTTAGCGCTATCAAAACGCGCTGTGATCATGTCAGCTAATGTAAATTTACCAAGATTACGTAATGGCTCAGCAACGATGTATAGAACTACTAAGTAAGCTACTAAGTATCCGATAGAGAAGAAGAATCCATCAAATCCAAATAATGCAACTGCTCCGGCGATCCCTAAGAAAGATGCTGCTGATAAGTAGTCACCTGCGATGGCTAGTCCATTTTGCCAGCCTGTTAACCCGCCGCCTGCAGTATAGAAATCACTTGCAGAAGATGTTCGTTTTGATGCCCACCATGTAATAACTAATGTTAAACCAACAATGGCTACGAAGAAGAATATGGCTGTCAAACTCATCCCGTCATTCATCGGCGGCCACCTCCGTTCTCGTATTCAGCGATAATCGCCTGTGCTTCTTTATCGAAACTATGCGCTTTTGCTACATATACGTGACATAAGCCCCAAGTCATGATGAATAATCCTGCTGAATATAGCCACACCCAAGTAATTTCCCCAATTGCCTTTTGGTGTAGTACTGTCGTGAACGAAGTAAGAATTGGTAGCAACATATAAGCTACTAAGAAAATCACAGTTATTGACCAAAGAAATGATTTCTTTCTTCGAACAAGCGCTTTAAATGATTCTTGACTTGCAATTGCATCATAGTCAATCACGACGCCCTTGCTTGCTTGATTGTTCCCCATTAACATTCCCCATTTTGTGTTTATTTTTACTGCTTAAAGACTTGAATTTGCTAGTTTAGTGAATTCACATCTTCATTTTATGAGACGGTTCACAAAATTGCAATACTTTTCAGAAAAATTATGAAAAAATAATTTTCAGAAAAATAGTCTTAAAAGAGAATATACATAACAAGTCCTAGAAATAAAAGGGTTTTGGAAAATTCTGATAAATAAATGAAGATAGGTCAACTCTAGATTTGCGAGTGGGAAATTCGCATAAAATTTCAAAAAGAAAATGGTTTTTTATAAAAAATAAACACTATTTACTCAGTGAAAATCGATTTTTTTTGAAAGAGAATAGTATTGTTCAATAAGTAAATTGGTAAATTTTTTATAATAAAAAGTTAAAAAACCCGACAAAAAATCGAGTTTTTTAGCTTGATATTTTTATTATGAATGATAGGACGATTGATATAGCCTTTTGCAATTATTTGGATTGCAAAAAAGCGATCAATGAGAGATATCAGAGACGGATACACCTGTATTTGCTTTCACGCGAATTTCCTTGTAAATGCGATCTGCTTCTTCCTGTGGTACTTTGCTAGAAGAAAGAACAGTGCCTAAATAACCTGCGATAAAGCCAAGTGGAATTGTAATAATCGCTGGAACTGCTAACGGTACGATAGGATTACCAACAAATATTGCCGCACCTTCAACAGGACTCCATACATTTGGCCCCATAGCACCTAAAACTAAACATGATACTAAACCAGTTACCATCGCTGTTATAGCACCTGTTGAATTGAATTTTTTCCAATAAATTGTGTACAGAATAACAGGTAAGTTTGCTGAAGCACCGATACAAAATGCGAAGGATACTAAGAATGATACATTCAAGTTTTGCGCAAATAGTGCAAGGATAATGGAAACAAAGGCAATAGAAATTGAACCAGTACGAGCTGCTACAACTTGTTGCTTTTCTGTTAATTTACCACCTTTAATAATTTCTCCATAAATATCATGGGAAATCGCAGAAGCCCCTGTTAAAACTAAGCCCGATACAACAGCTAAAATAGTTGCAAATGCTACGGCACCGATAAATGCCATTAACACATCACCGCCCAAATAATTTGCAAGAAGTGGGGCAGCCGTGTTACCAGCTTTACTTTCAGCAAGGATTTTATCGATCCCTACAAAATTTAATGCTCCGAAGCCTAAGAAAATAGTTAATGAGAAGAAAATAGCTGTAATCCAAGTCGTCCATGAAATAGAAGAACGAGCAGTTTTGGCATCTTTAACGGTGAAGAAGCGCATTAAAATATGAGGTAACCCAGATGTTCCTAAGACAAGCGCCATCATCATCGAAACCGAATCAATTGAACTTGTATATTTCATCCCTGGTACAAGGAATTTCTCGCCATGATCCACAGCGATCGTATCAAACATTTTCATTAGAGAGAAGTCGAATTTAATTAATACTAATGTAGCTAATAAGCCTGTCCCAAATAAAAGAAGGCTAGCTTTTATAATTTGCACCCAAGAAGTAGCTGTCATGCCACCGAATAATACATAAGTCGTCATCATAACACCTACGATTAAAACTGCAATCCAATACTCTATACCAAATAATAGTTTAATAAGAGCACCAGCACCTACTAATTGGGCAATCATATAAAGGATTACGATGATAATTGTTCCTGACGCGGCTACTCCGCGAATGCGTTTTTCATTAAAACGGGCAGTAAGCATATCTGCTAAAGTATAACGACCTAAATTACGCATCGGCTCCGCAATTACATAAAGAAGAACTAAGTTAGCTACTACATAGCCTACAGAGAAGAAGAAGCCATCAAAACCAGTTAAGGCAATCGCACCGGATACGCCAAGAAATGCAGCGGCAGATAAGTAGTCACCAGCGATTGCAAAACCATTTTGCCAACCTTTAAGACCACCACCAGCTGTATAAAAATCTGCCGCAGAAGACGTACGTTTCGCTGCGATATAGGTTACTACAAGCGTTAAACTAACGATCGCTAAAAAGAAACCAACGGATACTAAGTTCATTTATTTTCCACCTTTCGCCTGATACTCAGCTAGTACTGCAGCCGCAGCTTTATCGAATGAAGCAGCTTTTTTCACATACACTGTGCAAAGAACGATTGTCATCATGAATAATCCTGCCGAATAAACCCAAACACCTGTAATATTTCCGACGAATTTTTGTTGTAGTACAGGTTGGAAAGCAAGGATCGGTAACAAAATATAAAGGGTTAAAAATACTGCTGTAATCGAGAAAAGGAAGGCATTCTTCTTTTTTACGAACTTGTTGAACGATTCCATAGCTTCAATTGCGCTATAGTCAACTGAATCTTTATTTTTATTTCCAGAAATGTTTACCATTATTATTCCCCCTCAAGTGATATATTGCTGTCTTAAACGACATATTTCTTTTTTTCTCGTCGTTATATTCACTTATTTTATGGGGAAGATTCTTATAATGCAATACTAAATTTTGAGTTTTTATAATTTTTAATCATTTTCAGATTATGGAAATAACATAGAAATAATAAGGATTTAATAGAAATAATCCGTATAAAAGAGAATGGAGTTTTTTATAGAATAATATTCTTATAATAGTTTAATAATGATAATTGCGAATGTAGGAGAAAATTCGAACGCGAAAGAGAATTTTTAGGAATTTATTATTGCATTTCCATATGTAGGATATGTTTAAAAACTAAAAAAACTTTGTTATATAACAATTATATGATGTCTTGGGAAATAACCGAAATAGTAAAAAAACAGTTTTAAAAAATTTAAAAGAATTGTGAATTGTCTAGAAATTATAGGATATTAATATACCAAAATCATACAATATACATTGAATGGACATAAAAAAATGAAAGGTTAAGCTCATATCTTGTATTCAGTAACTATAATTTATACAATAAAAAACGATGGTAAATGGAAGGGAAGTGTGCAAATATATGAAAAAGAACAGTGTCTTGCTCGTGTTAATACTAACATTAAGTAGCATTCTAACTGGTTGTGGAAGTTATAAATTTGAACCTGAAATGAACATAGAAGTACAGGATTTTTCGGTAACTAATCAAAGAAATGAAAAGGTTAGCCTTAAAGAAATTAAAGGCAAGCCGTCGTTAGCGATGTTCATCTTTACTAATTGTAATACCATTTGTCCGCCAATGACGTATAACATGACAGAGGTACAAAAGGCACTTCAGGATAAAGGCATGGAAGATTATCAGATTTTAGCGTTTAGCGTTGATCCTCAGGTTGATAAGCCAGAAGTTTTAAAAAATTATTTAAAAACATATTCAGCACCCGATGAAAGCAAATGGCAACTATTGACTGGCTATGATCAAAAGTTTATTGAACAGTTTGCTATGAAATCGTTTAAATCACACGTGAAAAATGATCCAAATACTGACCAAGTTATACATATGGGAAGGTATTACTTAGTTAATGCTGATGGGATTGTTGTGAAAGATTATGATGCTTATACAGATGTACCAGTTGAGACGATTGTGGCAGATATGCAGGCGTTAGCTAAATAATAAACAAATAACTCAGAGGTTGAAATGACCTCTGAGTTATTTTTTATGGTTTTGAATATGAAAGAAATATCCATAGCAAAGTCAAAGTACACCGTGAGCACAATTGAACAAATAAACTTATAGATTTCAAAACTAATTCTACCAATAATTATATTATGTCTACTAAAAATATATAATTTAACAGTATGGAAGTTCTTATACATATTAAAATCCTTTCGTAAATTAAGGAAAATTTAAGTGTATTTTTTTGTTAAACATGTATATATTTAAAATATCAGCTTATATTTAATTAGAAATATTTAACTTCAGTAAATGTATTTTTTTCAGAAAGCGTCCTGCAGCTATGACCGGACGCAATTATGCCGAGGTATAATTGCTAAAATCGATTTAAATTTCAAATGTTTTGCCGTGATCAACGGCTTCTAGATAAAGTTTATTGAATAGAATGAAGCAAAAAAATGTAACTCTAAAATATACGACAAATGTTGTTTATTTTAGAGTTACTTGACGTTAATCAAAAATTATTTAAGGAGATGAAATACATGAAAAAGCTGATTGAATTTAAAAACGTAACGAAAGAATACAAAATAGGAGAAGTCCCAATCAAAGCCCTTAATGGTGTTGATTTTTCCATAAAAGAGGGGGAATTCGTCGTTATTTTAGGGGCTAGTGGTGCGGGTAAAAGTACAATTCTAAATCTTCTTGGCGGTATGGATACGGCTACCTCAGGTCAAGTCTTTGTTGGGAATCAAGAAATAACAAGATTGAACGAAAAAAAGTTAACGGAATATCGTGGTGAGAAAGTGGGCTTCGTCTTTCAATTCTATAACTTGATTCCGAATTTAAACGCTCTTGAAAATGTTGAGTTCGCTACTGAAGTATGTAAAAACAATTTGGATGCTAAAGATATTTTACATAAAGTCGGATTAGCGGATCGTATGAAAAATTTCCCTTCCCAGCTTTCTGGAGGAGAGCAACAAAGAGTAGCTATAGCTAGAGCTGTTGCGAAAAACCCTTTGCTTTTACTCTGTGATGAACCAACCGGCGCTTTGGATTATGTAACCGGCAAGTCTGTATTAAAGCTTCTGCAAGATTTAAATAGAGAAACGAAGAAATGTGTTGTTTTAGTCACACATAATTCGGCCATTGCCCCTATGGCTGACAAAATTATTAAAGTAAAAAGCGGACTGATAGAAAGTGTTACGATAAATGAGGAAAAACAAAGTGTTGAAGGGATTGAGTGGTAATCATGAAATTGCTTTTAAAATTATTGAGGGACATTAAACAGTCTATGGGGCAATTTATAGCCGTCGTGATTGTTATTGCAGTAGGTGCTTTTTTCTATGCAGGACTAGTAACCTACAGCAATAATCTTAATACGTATACGATGGATTACTTTCAAAAACATAATTTAAGCGATTTACATGTATATTACAGTCAGCTTTCTAAAAATGATGTCACTCGGTTAAGTAAAATTGAAGGTATCAATAAAATCGAAGGACGTTATACCTTTGATGGTACGCAAACGTTTGAAGATTACAAAACAACATTAAAAATTCATTCGATCCCAGACAACAATGAAATAAATACACCTACTATAATTGATGGTAGTATCCCATTAAAAAAGGATGAGATTTTATTAGATTCTCATTATGCAAAAGAACATCAATATCGTGTTGGTGATCAAATCACGATAAATGCGAATGAAAGCAGCTTTAATTTTATAATTAGTGGCTTAGGTGAGAATGTTGAACACGCAAAAAAGAATGAAATTCAAGACCATAAAGCATATGGAGTCGCTTATATTGCTGAAGAAACATTACCTGAAATTTTAAATGGCTTTTACTTTAATGAAATCATCGTGGATGCTACAGAAGGTTACGATATTGAAAAGTTAGGCAAATCAATAGAAGAGCAGTCCAAGCAGCTTAGCTATTTAGATCAAGTAAATAAGGAACGGACGTTGAACTATTCTAAAATCAATCAAACGATTAAAAATAATAACTTAATGAGTAAAGTTATCCCATTAGTACTTTTTTTGATTGAAGCGATTATCCTTTTTCTCGCTATGTCAAGGACTATGGATTCGCAAAGGAATCAAGTTGGTATTATGAAGGCTTTAGGTATAAAAAACAGCAATATTATGCTTCACTATATGGGATACCCTATGCTGGCAGGTATACTAGGCTCTATTATAGGTTGTGTAATTGCCGCTTTTGTATTTATTCCTTTAGTCACTAAGTCTTGTGCAAGGGCCTACTCTTTGCCTGACATAAAATTCTCACTCTCTTTATTGTCAATCATCCCACCAATTATTTTCTCTAGTGCTTTCGGTGTTCTATCGTGTTACTTAAGTGGAAGAGCAATATTAAAGGAAAACGCGGCTCAGGCTATGCGTCCTAAACCGCCAAAGAAGATGAAAAAGCTCTTGATAGAAAGAATTCCAGGTTTATGGAGTCGTATTTCCTACAGTTATAAACTCATTTTGAGAAATATATTTTTAAATAAACGAAAAGCTTTAGCAAGTTCAATTGGTGTTGTTGTAAGCACCGTGTTATTGATTACTGCTTTCGGTACTCAAGCATCCTTGCTAAAAGTAGCAGATCAAATTGAAGATGTTTATACGTATGATCTAAAAGTCGATTATACGATGGGTACAAATTTTAATACGGTAAAACTACCTTCTGAAATTAAAACAAGTTATTTGTTAGCCACTCTTCCGATTGAAATCATAAAAGATAATGAAAAAGAAAGCGCCAATTTAGTAGTTACTGAACAAGAAAACAATCTCGTTCATTTCTTCGACGAAAATGACAATAGCATTTCTTTAGAAAATAACGGTGTGCTTGTCCCCAAATCTTACGCTAACAAATATCATATTTCTAAAGGGGATCGTATCAATATAAAGTTTACAGCACCAGAGCTAAAAGATACTTCTGTAGAAATGAAGGTTTTAAATATCTCTACACAGTATTCGAATCCATCATTTTATAGTACACCAGAGTACTTAAAGAGCTTTAACATAGACTACAATCCAACTTCGCTTTTAGTTCAAACAAATAACGCTACAGATGCTATGAGCGCTCGTAATTTTTTTGAAAAAGATCGCAGTGTAGATACAATTACCGATAAGAATGAATTAAAAAAATCGGCACAATATATTGTGAAGCAAAACAGTTTTGTATTTATCATGTTTATCACAAGCGCCATCATACTGTCCTTTGGTGCCATCTATACGATATCTTCCATCAACATATATGAAAGGAATCGTGAGCTGGCAACACTGAAAGTATTAGGTTATCAAAAAAACAAAATAAACCGATTAATATTTTTGGAAAACATTATCCTAACAACATTTGCGGTCATTGTAGCTATACCAATCAGTAGTTATGTCTATAAAATTATAGTAAAGGCTCTATCAAGCACCCATCAACAAATCCCAGATAAATTAAATATGTTCATCATATTCGTCTCTATAATTGTCGCGTTCCTACTGACTATAGTGTCTAACTTACTTCTTAGAAGAAAAGTGACGAAAATAAATATGATAGAATCGCTAAAAAGTGTGGAATAGAGTTTTTATCGTAAAGGTGTAAAAGGTGACCATCGATTGCTTAAAGAGGTCGACAAAAAACAATATGTGGGTAAATATACGATGTTAATGTAACGAATCAGTCCGATAATTTTTGGGCTGATTTTTCTATTTGCACGAAAGCTTTTGTCGAAAATATGTAATGTCGTTCGTATTTTTGTTAAAAGTGAACAATGTTTTTTAATCACTCGTATCCTACAATAAAATTAAGCTTTTAGCATGAAAAATAAGAAAAAACAGGAGTGTGAATCAATGTAAATACTATATTTTTTGTGCGAAGTATACAAAAACAAATGAAGTGTGACTCTTTCTTTCTAACTATGGACACTAGTTAATCAACAGACGTATCGATAAATAGGAGGAATGGATTGTATGTTAGTAAAATTATTAGAACCATTAAATGTTCCAGATTCAATCATTGAAAAGTTAGCGGAACCAATCAAACAGGGCGGTCATGAATTTGTGTATTACAATGAGAAAACGTCTGATTGGGCAGAATTAGCAAGTCGTAGTGAAGGTGCAGATATTATTATGATTGCGAATAATCCTTATCCTACAGAATTAATTGATCAAAATGACAAATTAAAATTAATCAATGTGGCTTTTACAGGTGTTGATCATGTAGGGATCACACAAGCTAAAAACCAAGATATTATGGTATGTAATGCAGCTGGATATGCGAATCAAGCCGTTGCGGAATTAACGATTGGCTTAGTATTGGACGTGTATCGTCGCATAACTAAGGGTGATAAGGAAATTCGTGCCGATCATTTCCCAGGGGCATTCCAAGGTAGTGAAATTAAAGGTAAAACAGTTGGATTAATTGGTACAGGTAAAATTGGCTTAATGACTGCTCGATTGTTTAAAGCATTTGGTGCAAACTTAATTGCTTCAGATCAATCTAGCAGAAATCCAGAAGCTAAAGATTTAGGTATCGAGTATATGGAATTAGATGAGTTATTAGCACAATCAGATATTGTGTCTTTACATATTCCATTACTACCTAGCACGAAAGGCTTAATTTCTAAAGAAAAATTACATTTAATGAAGGAATCAGCCATCTTCATCAACTGTGCACGAGGCCCAATTGTTGACAATGATGCATTGGCGGATGCATTAAATGAAGGGCGAATTGCGGGAGCTGGTATCGACGTATTTGATATGGAACCGCCTATTCCTGGATACTATAAACTATTACACGCCAAAAATGTAATTTTAACACCACATGTAGGTTTCTTTACGGATGAAGCGATGGAACTGCGTGCTAAAATTGCATTCGATAACACTACAGCATTTTTAGACGGTAAACCCCAAAATATTGTTAAACGCTAAATAATGTAAGGTTTTTGGAAATTTGAAACAAGGAGAAAATACAATGACATTAAAAAAAATAGCAAGAAAAGATTTAAAAAATCGTATTTTCCATTGGCCAGATATTCAAGAGTTTAGAGACGAAGAAGCGACAAAGCATATTTTCTATGAAACACCTAATACTGTAGGAGCTGTTTGGTGTATGCATCCAGGACAAGATTTGCCAATTCACTCGCACGAGAAAGCTGATGATATTTGGATTGTTGTCGAAGGAACAGCAGATTTTTATCCAGAGTGTGGTGAAATGGTTCAAATTAAAGCTGGAGATGTTGTTGTTGCACGTGCTGGTGAAAAGCACGGAATGACGAATAATTCTGAAAAAGATTTTGTAATGTTAGGGATTGCGGGGCCAACACCAATCGGCTTTATTCCGCATAAACATCATTAATTGAAATTGCACGTCTGTTGATTAGCTAGTTTTCATAGTAAAACGAAAGATTCCTCCTTGTAAATGTAATATCTACATGGAGGAATCTTTCGTGCAAGCACTAAGGATTGTCACACCTTTAGCAAAATTTTATTTTACAAAGCAGAACTGTTGCACTGTAGATTATGGTCGGTCCGATTACCTATAGGGTAGTCGGGCTTATTTTTTGGTTTACTTGAGCCTTCCGTGCTGTCCGAAGAGTTTGCGAAGATACAAAAGCACTACGCAAAAATAGGCAAGTGAGAATACCATAAGTCATACTTCATAAAAATTTCAAGCATAAGTTTTTTGTCTGAAATGTGCAATGTTGGTTCTGTTTTTGTTAAAAGTGAACAATGTTATTTACGTACTCATACCCTAAAATTTAATTAAGCACTACATAAGTAAAAAAAAACGAAAAATGGGAGTGTCGTATTATGGGACAAACAGTTAAAAATGACCCGAATTATTACAAAAAAATAATTGTTGCACTGTGTTTAGGTTGGGTAGTTATTTGGATTTATCGCACAATACTTACGCCAATATATCCACAAATTCAAGAATCGCTAGGGAATATAAGCGATACTCAAGTAGGACTTATTGCTTCAATCTATTTCTTTGCCTATACAGGTATGCAAATTCCATCAGGAATACTCGTTGATAAATTTGGTCAAAAACGAGTATTAATCCCTGCATTCATCATTTTCTCATTAGCAGCATTCGTCATTGGAACAAGCTCGTCAATCACGCAAGTGTACATCGGCGCCTTATTGGCAGGTCTTTCGACTGGCTCATACTACGGTGCAGCTTTCTCTTTATCAGCTAAATATATGCCAAAAGATAAGAAAAGTTTTTCTAATGCAATCATAAACAGTGGTTCAGCGTTAGGGATGGTTATTGGTTTAATAGGCTCATCTGTATTAGTAGGTGGTCTTGAAATTAAATGGAATTTCTTACTTTATATTATATCAATCCTCATTTTAGCTGTAACATTTGTGTTTGCTTTATTTGTTAAACAAGACAAAAAATTAGCTACAGAAGAACTAACAGAAGATAAGAAAACAACACAACATACAGATTCTAAAGTCAATTTATTCTCACCAAAACAATTAGTTGTCTATTTTGTCTATTTTGCAACATGTTATGGTTATTACATGATTGTAACATGGTTACCGTCATTCCTTGTCACAGAAAAAGGATTCGAACAAGGTTCAGTAGGCTATGTAGCTGCTTTAGTTGCAATCTCAGCAGTACCGGGTGCACTGATTTTTTCTAAATATATTGATAAAAATGCACATATGCGTCTGAAATTAATTTTCTTCTTGTTAATTGGTGCAGCGCTAACAATTAGTCTAACAGTATTTTCCCCTAACCCAACAGTACTTTATGTTGCACTAATCTTATATGGTTTACTAGGCAAACTTGCAATTGATCCAGTATTAATCACGTATGTAACTGATTCAGTATCTTCAAATACAGTTGCTAAAGCATTAGGTTTCTTTAACTTCTTTGGTATGACTTCGTCGGTTGTTGCGCCAACGCTTACTGGTTATATTGGTGACATTACTGGCTCGAAGGTATTAGCATTCTATATTGCAGCAATCCTTCTTGCAGCAGCAGCGATATTATTTTTCCTTGTAGTTATGTTAAGTGAAAAAAAACAGCCCCTAACTTCTGTAACTCAAGAATAAAACAAGGCTTCCATCAGTGGAGATTTTCTACATCTTCCACTGATGGTCTGCTTTTTTATATATTTAAATCAGGAATATTTTATTCATTTTTAACTGTTATAGGTAATAGAACACATTTCCATTTTCTTCACTAAAAAAATCCCGCTAAAAAGCATGCAAAATAGCTTTTTAGCGGGATTTTTTAAAATGCAATTTTTTCTGATGCAAATAAAGCTAATCTAATATCCAAGGAGGCTTCGGAAGCTTCGACAGACTGACCTAAAATTTCTTCGCATTTTTTAATACGATATTTTACTGTATTACGATGAATAAAGATATCTTCTGAAGTCTTTGTGAGGTCGCAATGGTTTGCCAAATATACTTTTAAAGTATGTTTTAGTTCTTTTTCCTTCGTTGTTTTCGGATAGGCTAATGAACCTAATGTGTACGTGATAAACGGTTTTAATTTGTTGGCTGG
The DNA here is from genome assembly GCF_044763535.1 of Lysinibacillus sp. NPDC095746. NCBI lineage: Bacteria > Bacillati > Bacillota > Bacilli > Caryophanales > Bacillaceae > Lysinibacillus > Lysinibacillus sp. NPDC095746. The sequence goes on along the minus strand of NZ_JBIWGL010000036.1, from coordinate 30,888 downwards.
TATGAGTTGTAATAATTCTTCAACACTTTTGGATTTATAGAGTTCTATAAATCCTACTTCACCATTTTCAAACTTATTATCAAAAGCTTCATTTGCTTCGAAATAAGATAGTGGTAACTGTGAGAATTCAGAGACTTCATTACCAATACCAAACGATAATGAATTATTAAAAAACTTTTGATACTCTTTATTGAGATATTTGCAGTAATCTAAGTAATATTGATGTCTCGTTTGTAAAAGTATCGTAAAGCGATGCTTACCTGGAGACGTATATATACTGATAGTGGGATCAATGTCAATTAACTTATGCGTTAGCCATTCAAAAGTCATTTGATACCGCTCATTCAAATAGATATTATTTTCTACATCTTGTTCTTTATCGATCGCACAAATTATTACTTGATAGTAATTTGATGGTTGGATATGATGCTTTTTTAAAAACTCAGGGTGCTGCTTGACAGAAATAAGGTTATCAGGGTGTTCAGACATGAGTGATTCAAAAAATCTGTCCACATCCTGTTGTTCCGCTTCCTTAATTTTACTATTTTTATAGATTGCAAGACTGAGAGTGTTTACAGCCTGTTCTATAGCTAGCAAACTAAATGGATAATTGAGCGTATTGACGTTTGAAACCATAAGATAATAAGGAAAATATTTAAATGCAGGAACCTCAAATATAATATGTTCTTCCTGGAAAGCTTCTCTATTATTAGGCGTAATATGCTTGGAATTTAAACATCTTTTAAAATAATTAAGATTTTTTTGAACATTTTCAGGGTGTTGATTGAAGTGATGGCTCATTGATTTAATTTGATAAAGAGGATTTAATAGCATCACTGGAACTCTGAGGAGTCTACTCATCCGTTCAATCATCATTTCCAAACTTAACCCTCTCATAAGCATCGTATTTAATTCTTGTTGGATATCTAATGCAAAATATAATTTTTCAGTTTCTTCATCTAAAATATATGACGAGATGTGATGAGTAATCGATCCTAGATTCCAACTATCAGGAATGCTAATAACTGGGAATTTTAATTCGTTTGCGAATTCTATGACTTCATCATCTAATTTTTTTAAAAATCGGGAAAGCTTGATACCTATGCCTGCAACTTGTATATCATTTAATTCTCTAATGAGATCAATTAATCCAGATTGATTGTCTTGATAACACATACCAGTTGTTACGATAAATGAGTGTTGTGCAGTAAAGTCTTTGATATCAGGTGTCTCTGTAATATCGACCATTTCTACCACTCTCTCTAAATCGCCTTTATCATTTAACAATGTTAAATCTGAAAATTGTTGTACAGACATTATTTCTTTTAATGTTGTCATAAGAACTCTCTCCTAATCTTTGTTTGAAAAAGCCAAAATAAAAATTAAATATGTATGATGTTACAAAGATAACCTATCACACTGATTGTATACTATTTTTGAAGGTTATTATACGTATAATCCTTTATTAATAATAAAGGAGAATCATTATGCTAAAAAAAGGTCAGGATATCCAACGAAATCCTTCGTTTTTTGAAAAGCGCGGTTACAACAAGGATATCATGCCAAAGTTGCTTGAACAAAGAAATTCATCCGCATTTAACTTTTTTACACTGTGGATGGGGGCAGTGCATAACATTCCTAATTATACAGCTGTCGGTGGCTTCTTATTATTAGGCTTATCACCATTTCAAGTGATGTTATCACTTGTTATAAGCTCATTTTTAATTGCCTTACTACTTGTTGTAAACGGTTACGCAGGCTCAAAATATGGTATTCCATTCGCCATGCACTTAAGGCATACATATGGTGATATAGGTGCTAAATTACCAGGTGTATTACGTGGTGTTGTAGCCGGCATTGCTTGGTTTGGTTTACAAACATTTGCTGGCTCACAAGCTTTATTGATTCTAATGAATAAAATTTTTCCGGGAGTCAATGACATTGGAGATGGTACTACAATTTTAGGTATTACTATTCCCGGATTAATCGCTTTCTTGTTATTCTGGGTAATTAACTTTGCCATTGGTATTGGCGGCGGAGGAACCTTAAATAAATTTACTGCTATTTTAAACCCAATGATTTATATAGTTTTTGGTGGAATGGCAATCTGGGGCATTAAAGTTGGTGGTGGACTCAATAAAATTTTGAGCTATGAACTGAGTTCGGAGGGTAGTATTTTATATCAAACCATTTTAGCGTTTATCTTAGTGTTTAACTCATTACTTGGTGTTTGGGCTGCTCCAGGGGCAAGCGTTTCTGATTTCACACAAAATGCGAAATCAACAAGAGCACAAATTTTCGGACAAGTTTCTGGTATTGTTGTTGCACATATTTTGTTTGCATTTTCAAGTGTAACAATTTTAATTGGTGGGTCCATTTATTTTGGTCAACAAGAGTGGAATATACTAAATATTATCAATCAATGGGATAGTGTATGGGCCATCTTCTTTGCTACAGGTGTACTTCTTATGACAACAATTTCTACAAATGCAACTAGTAATATTATTCCAGCGGCCTATCAAATAAGTGCGTTATTTCCGAAGTATATAAATTATCGACGTGGAGTATGGATTGCATCGATTGCAAGTATTATCACTATGCCATGGAAGATGATGGAGAGTAGTGAAAGTATCTTCATGTTTTTAAATATGATCGGTGCCATTCTTGGTCCGGTTGCTGGTGTAATGATTGTAAAGTTCTACTTCATTTCAAAGTGTAGGATCAATATCGATGAATTATATTTTGATAGTAATAGCAACGAACGACCAAAGGTGAGAATCAATATACAAGCTTATATTGCGACAATCGTTGGAGTATTCATATCTCTATTAGGTTTTATACCGAGGTTCCATGTCATTTTGGACTTTTCGTGGTTTATCGGATTTTTCACAGCAGGTATTTTACTTTTATTATTAAACGTTTTAAAAAAATAGAGGAGGATGATTCTCATGCAATTCGATTTAATTATTAAAAGAGGATTAGTTATTCTAGAAAATGGTGAGCAAGAAGTCGAAATAGGCATAAAAAATGGTAAAATCGCCGCAATTGGTAAAGATTTAGGTGAAGGTGCACAAATTATTGATGCACAAGGCTTGATCGTATCTCCGGGCATGGTAGATGCACACGTACATATCACGGAACCAGGAGGAGGCTATCGCGATGAATGGGAAGGTTATGATACAGGTACACGGGCATGTGCAAAAGGTGGGGTAACAACAATTATCGAAATGCCATTAAACCAAGTACCCGCAACAATTAATGGCTCATCTATTAAAGAAAAATTTACAGCTGGAGACGGGAAATTATCCGTAGATGTTGCAAGCTATGGTGGATTAGTGCCATTTAACTTAGACGGTGGTATTCAAGAATTAGATAACAATGGTGTCGTTGCCTATAAATGTTTTGTAGCGACCTGTGGTGACCGTTCTATAGAAGGTGATTTCATGAACGTGGATGACTATACACTTTATGAAGGTATGAAACAAATTGCGAAGACAGGTAAAATCTTATCTATTCACGCTGAAAATGCTGAGATTACTGATAGGTTAGGCGAATTAGCATATAAAAATGGCGAAACATCATTACGTGCTTATGTAGATTCACGACCTGTATTTACAGAAGTGGAACCAATTCGAAAAATAATCCTATTTGCTAAAGAAACCGGTTGTCGCGTGCACATCGTTCATGTAGCTTGTGAGGAAGGTATAGATGAAATTGTGAAAGCGCAGCAAGAAGGTGTCGATATTACATGCGAAACATGTACACACTATCTATATTTCTATAAAGAAGAATTAGATACTATCGGTCCAGTTGTAAAATGTTCGCCGCCAATCCGTGAACAATCTCGTTTGGAAGGTATGTGGAATCGTGTACTTAATGGGGATATTTCATTCGTAACATCAGATCATTCACCATGTACACCAGACTTGAAAGATAAGGACAATGCCTTTGAGGCTTGGGGAGGTATAGCAGGTGTACAAAATAACGTAGATATATTATTCGATGAAGGTGTACAAAAACGAAACATGCCATTAGCTCAATTTGCAGCGATTATTGCTACAAACCCTGCGAGACGTTTTAATCTAGAACAAAAAGGTAGCATCACAGTAGGGAAAGATGCAGACTTCGTATTTATTAAAAAAGATGCACCTTATGAATTAAAAGCCGAGGACTTAGCATACCGACACAAAATTAGTCCTTATGTTGGGCGCAAAATCGGAGCACAGATAGTGAAAACAATCCTTCGCGGTGTTGAAATCTATGACAAAGATAAAGGAATTGCAGATGAGAAAGTAGGTCGATTTATCTCTCAAGCAATAGATAATTAGCCGTGATTTATCCAAACAAGCGATATTGAATGAAATAGACTTTCTACATCATGCCATTGGACGTGGAACAACACTTGCTACATTCTGGGATAATACTTTTAAATATCTATGTTTATATTGTTTTGGACATGGCATAAAGTACTTACTCTTTAGAGTAGTAGAAAATAGGTCCTGTTGCGCTTTAAATATACTTGTAGCGGAGCATCGTAAATAACGTAGGGGACCTCTTGAAAAGATCTTTATAAGTATATAATGTTTCATACCTATTACTCTGAAAAAAGGTGCAATGCTTATGGAATTACGATGTATGAACGAAGAAGAACAAAAAACTCGTCTATCGTGTTTAAGCATGAATGGATATCTACAATCAAGTTAGTTTAGCTCAATTTAAATTTTATAGAAATAAACTACTTAGAAAGAAGTGACAACGATGTGGTTTCAACAATACGATCCACTTGGAAACGAAATAGTGAGTGGAATCATAGCCTTCCTTCCCATTCTTCTATTTCTACTAAGTTTAACAGTCTTTAAATTAAAAGGGGTTTATGCAGCAGCATTAACATTAGGCTTTACCCTTATTATTACCGTTGGATTCTTCGGAATGCCCATTACGAAAGCCTTAGGGGCAATTCTTCTCGGTACAGGCAAAGCGCTATGGCCAATCGGATATATCGTTATTATGGCTGTTTGGTTGTACAAGATTTCAGTTAAAGCCGGAAAATTTGAAACAGTACGTGATAGTATTGCTAGTATTACAGAGGATCAACGTCTTCAATTATTGCTAATTGGCTTTTGCTTTAATGCTTTCTTAGAAGGCGCAGCAGGATTAGGTGTCCCAATCGCTATTTGTGCAGCATTACTTGTGACTCTTGGTTTTAAACCAATTAAAGCTGCTGGACTTTGCCTAATCGCTAATGCTTCTACAGGTGCATTCGGTACAGTTGGAATTCCAGTTATTACAGGTGCTCAAGTAGGTGGTATGGAAATTTTAGATCTTTCTAGAATGACAGCATTTATGTTACCGTTAATTTCATTTCTCGTTCCGTTTATCCTCATCTTTATTCTAGATGGGCTCAAAGGAATAAAAGAAATATTCCCAGCAATTTTAATCGTCAGTGGCGCATTTTCGGGGCTTCAATTACTAACGATTACTGTTATCGGGCCGGAGCTTGCGAATATTATCCCTTCTTTAGCTAGTATGATAATTTTGGCAGTATTTTTAAGAAGATGGCAGCCTAAAACGATTTATCATGAGCCTGGTGTAGAAGCAACAGGAAATTTAAAAAACTACTCTATGAGAGAAATCATGGTAGCATGGTCACCATTTTATTTACTTACTGGTGTTATAGCCATTTGGAGCCTCCCTACATTTAAAAATTTATTTGCAGCAGATGGTGCACTTAATTTTACAAACGTTGCCTTGAAAATCCCAGGATTACATGATCAAGTCATGCGTACACCGCCAATAGTAACCGAAGAAATACCTATGCCAGCAATCTTAAATCTTAACTTTGTTTCAGCAACAGGAACAGCGATTCTAGTGACAATTATTTTAACAAGTATTCTATTTCCTGCGTTAAACATAAATCAAACCGTTAATTTGCTCGGTGGCACCATTAAAGAATTGTGGTTACCAATTTTTACGATCGTTCTTGTAATGGCTTTTGCAAATCTCTCGGACTTCTCGGGTCTTAGTACTTCTTTGGGACTTGCACTTGCAAAAACGGGTGACTTCTTTCCATTTGTAAGTCCAGTATTAGGATGGATTGGTGTCTTTCTCACTGGATCTGTTGTTAATAATAACGCGTTATTTGGTAGCTTACAGGTGGTTACTGGGACGCAAGTCGGTATATCACCATCTTTGTTAATGGCAGCCAATACAGCTGGAGGTAGCGTGGCAAAATTGATTTCACCACAATCTATCGCTATTGCAGCAGCAGCCGTTAATGAGACTGGGAATGAGTCAAAAATCTTCCAATATACATTACGGTACAGCTTAGGCTTGCTACTTCTCATATGTATCATGACATTTGGCTTATCATTTATCTTAAAATAATTTAAAAATGAACTAAACCGCATGGTAAATCAGAGTTTTCACATTGATTTACTATGCGGTATTTTTTAATAAAGATAAATTCGCTTCCTTTAGCTATTATTGAATGCTTATGGAGTTGTATAAAAAAAGCTGGAACTTGCTCCGTACGTACAACTACTTAGTAGCCTATACATAATCGATAGCTAACTGTATTCATTTTTCGTGCTCGGCGTTTACCTCTGATCCAACTTTTGAACCTTTATCCAACATATATTTGTTGATAGTGCATAAAAAGAGCTTCCATAATTGTTTGTTCTGTCAATGAATGGTTGTGAGTATGGTCCTATAATAAAAGTGTATTAGAGGAAGGAGTGAAAGAGTAATGGATATTCAATTAACGTTTGAAGCTTTTGATAAGAAATTCACAGGTTTTGGGGGCTTAGAACAAGGTGGAATTACACGCCTTTTATATTCTCAAGAATGGAATGATGCGGTTCGTGAGCTGGAAAAAACATTCAAAGAAGAAGGATTAGAAGCAAGCTTTGACGACATCGGGAACTTATCTGGGCGTCTTGTTGGAAGTAAATATCCAAAAGAAACAATTTTGACAGGATCACACATCGACACAGTTGTTGAAGGTGGGCATCTGGATGGTCAATTCGGTATCTTATCTGCACTTGTTGCTGTGAAATATTTAAAAGAAAAATATGGGCAACCACTACGATCATTAGAAGTATTATCGCTTGCAGAAGAAGAAGGTAGTCGATTCCCTTACACATTTTGGGGTAGCAAAAACTTCTTTAACTTAGCTAAAAAATCGGATGTTGACACAATTGAAGATGCTGAGGGTATTAAGTTCGAAGATGCGATGCGTAAATCAGGTTTTGATTATCGGAAAACGACTGACGTTCGTAATGACATCAAAGCATTTGTTGAAATTCATATTGAACAAGGTAAAGTGTTAGAGACAGAACATAAAACAATCGGTGTTGTCAATGGAATCGTCGGTCAAAAACGCTTCACGATCAATTTAAAAGGTGAAGCAAACCACGCTGGCACTACGCCCATGTCATTACGTCGTGATACAGTTGTTGCCTATAGTGAAATTGTTTCGGACTTAACAAAACGTGCTAGAGAGATTGGGGAACCACTTGTGTTAACGTTCGGTCATGTCACACTTGTACCAAACACAGTAAATGTAGTTCCTGGTGAAATTACGTTCTCAATAGATTGTCGTCATATTGATCAGCAACTATTAAATGATTTTGCAGCAGAAATCGAAGACAAAATTAAATTAGTCGCTGAAGCAAATAGCATGACGTATGATATTAATTTATGGATGGATGAGGCACCAACATTGATGGACAAAGAAATCGTTCAAATCATTGAACAAGCAGCAAAGAATAATGTAGGTGATCAATATAAAGTGATGCCATCGGGTGCAGGACATGACTCACAAATTTTTGCTCAATATGTTCCAACGGCGATGTTGTTTGTACCTTCTATTGGTGGAATTAGTCACAACATTAGTGAAGAGACGAAGATAGAAGATCTTGTTAAAGGTATTGAAGTATTAAGCGATGTACTTTATGAACTAGCATATAAAGAATAAAAATAAAGAAAAAGGAGCCAGATACTTATGGGTTACTTAAATCAAGTTCAAGGATACAGAGAAGGTTTATTAGAAACACGTTCTGTCATTAAGAAAGACAATTACGCGGTAATCACACCAGACGGCCTAGTTAATAATGTTGTACCTGGCTTTAAAGATTGTGATGTAACAATCTTAGGATCTCCACGTTTAGGTGCAAGATTTGTAGATTATTTAGTAACAGTAAAAAACCAAGGTGGAAACAAAGCTGGTTTCGCTGGTGATGGTATTCAATCATTTGTATACGTAGTTTATGGCAAAATCAATGCTTTTGCAGATGGTAAAAGATACGAATTAACAGAAGGTGGGTATTTATATGTACCCCCACACTTACAGTTGACGTTTGAAAATAATAATAACGGTGAAGATAGCCGCTTATTCTTATACAAAAAACGTTATCAACCTCTTAAAGGACAACCTCTTAAAGGGTATACTCCAGAAGTCGTTACAGGGAATGTGAACGACATCGAACAAGAGGCATATGAAGGTATGAAAGAAGTATTAATTCAAGACTTATTACCAAAAGAAATTGGATATGACATGAACATTCATATTCTTTCGTTCAAGCCAGGTGCTTCACATGGTTACGTTGAAACACATGTCCAAGAACACGGTGCTTACATATTAAGTGGGCGCGGCATGTACAACTTAGACAACGAATGGATGCCAGTTGATAAAGGTGACTATATCTTTATGGGTGCTTATGTACCGCAAGCAACCTATGCAATCGGTTTAGATGAACCATTCTCATACATTTATTCTAAAGATGCAAACAGAGATATTGATTTATAAAAGTGAGTATAGTATCTCCGATAGTTATCCAAAGATAAATTAGGCATCTTAGTTACAAAAGATATTCAAACATACATTCTAAATTATTTAGAATCTGACACAAAATATTAATTATATAAGGAGTAAAAAAGATGCGTGTATCTAGAGAAGAACTATTTAATTTAATGAAGCAAAAGTTTATGAAAGCGGGATTAAATGAAGGAGCGGCACATGATGTTGCAGATGTATTAACATACGCCGATCATAGAGGCATTCACTCCCATGGTGCCGTACGTGTTGAATACTATTCTGAACGCATTGCAAAAGGTGGCATTACAGCAAATCCAAACTATACATTTGAACAAACAGGTCCAGCATCTGCGGTCTTTAATGGAGATAATGGTCCAGGTCACCAAGTTGCAAAACAAGCGATGGAAAAAGCAATTGAAATGGCAAAAAAATCGGGTATTGCCGTTGTTGGTATGAAACATATTTCGCATAGTGGTGCATTAGGTTACTTTGTTGAAATGGCGGCGGAGCAAAATATGGTTGCCTTAAGTATGTGTCAATCAGATCCAATGGTCGTGCCATTTGGAGGAACTGAGCCTTACTTTGGAACAAATCCAATTGCCTTTAGTGCACCATCCGCTGATGATCGTATCATCACATTCGATATGGCGACAACTGTCCAAGCATGGGGCAAAATCTTAGACGCAAGAAGTAAAAATGAATCGATTCCAGATACATGGGCAGTAGATGCAACGGGTGCACCAACTACGAATGCAAGAGATGTTCATGCACTCTTACCGATTTCAGGTCCAAAAGGGTATGGATTAATGATGATGGTGGATATTTTATCAGGTAGCCTTCTTGGAGTCCCACATGGTATACATGTGTCTTCCATGTATCAGGACTTAACAAAAGGGCGTGATTTAGGTCAACTTCATATCGTGATTAACCCTGCCTATTTCACAGATTTAGATGCTTTCAAACTACAAATTACAACAATGCTCAATGAATTAAAAACACAGCCAGCGGCAGAGGGCTATGGAGAAATTTATTATCCAGGTGAACGCGGTATATTAAGAAGTCAGGAATATGATAAGGAAGGTATTGAAATCGTAGACGACATTTACAACTACCTTGTGTCAGACGAAGTTCATTACGATCGTTATCACGGAAAAAATAGATTTGCAGAATAATAAATTGGAGGATCATCATGTTATACACAATTATAAAAGAAAACACTTATAAAGACTCCATCGTGTTAATGCTTTTATCCAACAAGTTGTCTGCAATTGATGGTGTAAACAAAGTATCGATCATGATGGGAACACCAGCGAACAAAGACATTTTTAAATCTTCTGGCTTAGGCACGGATGAATTAGAAAAAGCAAAGCCAAATGATATCGTTATCGTTGTAGATACAGAGCAAGAAGAAAAAGTAGACGAAGTGAAAGAAGAAGTAGAAATTGCTTTAAAAGGTGATTCGGATTCACAAAATACGTCTAAAGATCAAGAAGCTCACAACTGGAAACGTGCAATGGAGCTTGCGAACAATCCGAACTTAGCATTAATTTCAATTCCTGGCCAATATGCAGCGATGGAAGCGGAAAACGCGTTGAACGAAGGCTTACATGTGTTCATGTTCAGTGACAATGTTGCTAAAGAAGACGAAGTGAAATTGAAACAAAAAGCGCATGAAAAAGGGTTATTAGTGATGGGTCCAGACTGTGGTACTGCACTTATTCACGGCGTACCCCTTGCCTTTACCAATAACGTAAACGAAGGCGATATTGGTATTGTTGGTGCATCAGGTACAGGGATCCAAGAAGTAACAACAATTATTGACCGTTATGGAAAAGGTGTGACAAACGCACTTGGTACAGGTGGACGTGATCTATCAACGGAAGTTGGTGCGATCACGATGTTAGATAGCATCAAAGCGTTAAACCAAGATCCGAAAGTAAAAGTCATTACCGTGATTTCTAAACCACCTGCAGAGGAAGTACAGCGCAAAGTATTAAACCTATTAAGAAATATTAACAAACCAGTTGTAACGTTATTTTTAGGTGACAAACCTTCTTACCAAGAAGAGAACATCTATCATGCTTATACACTTGAAGAAGCAGCAGTTGTAGCTGTTCAATTATCAAACGGTGACAAACCAAATTTTGAACCGACAACAGCTGATGTAAACGTTGTATTAAAAGAATCACAAGTTGGTATTAAAGGTTATTATTCAGGCGGTACATTAGCATCTGAAGCAGCAATGTTAGTGAGAGATGCTTTCAAAGATACAATGACTAAAGAGAAAAGTGAAAGCTATGTTTTAAAAACAAACCATCATGAAATCATTGATTTAGGTGATGATGTATATACAAAAGGTAAACCACACCCGATGATTGATCCTGAAAAACGTATCGAAATGCTTGAAAAATCTATGGACGACCCTGGAACAGCAGTCATTATGATTGATAACGTGATTGGTAACGGCGGTCATGAAGATATGGCTAGTGAACTAGCACCAACAATCAAACGTATTTTGGACAGTGCACGTCAAGATGGTCGTCAACTTGCAGTACTTGCAACAGTTGTTGGTACAGTACAGGACATCCAAGGTTATGATAAACAAATTGAGATTTTAAAAGAGAGTGGTGCAATTATTTGTAAGACAAACGATCAAATGGTTCGCACAGCTATCCAACTTGTAGGCGGTACAGTGGAACAACCAATCGTTGATGTACAAAAATTTGATTATACAGAAGAAAACTTGGCAGTCGATGAGAAAATTATGTCCTTAATTAATAGAAAACCAAGTGTCATCAATATTGGGCTAAAAAGCTTTACGGAAGCTCTTCAAAACAGTGGCTCCGAATGTGTTCAATTTAACTGGCGTCCAATTGCTGGTGGCGATGAGAAGTTAATGAAAGTACTTCAATTCTTAAACTATTATGAAGGAGGTACAATCTAATGGGTTACAAAACAATAAATGAAGCGAACGAAGCCGTTATTCAGAAGATCATAGCAGCAGCACCATTTTTAACGGATGTTGTACCTGCGAAATCGGTCATTCCCGAATTAGAAGATTATGTGTTATTACACGCTGGGCCTCCCATTAAATATGAAAATATGACTGATCCTATGCAAGGTTCCTGTGTTGGCGCAATCCTTTTTGAAGGATGGGCAGAAGACGAGAAGAATGCACGTGAATTACTGGAAAGCGAAAAGATCACATTTATTCCATGTCACCATGTGAATGCTGTTGGACCAATGGGTGGTATCACTTCACCTAACATGCCAGTACTCGTTGTTGTAAACAAAGAAAATGGTAATGAAGCGTACTGTCAAATGAACGAAGGCATTGGAGCCGTTTTACGCTTTGGCGCCTACAATGAGCAAGTCATCAATCGTTTACACTGGATGAAAGATGTGCTAGGTCCTGTATTAAGTAAAGCCTTAAAAACATTTAATGAAGGCTTGAATGTCAACGTATTGATTGCTAAAGCTATTGCAATGGGTGATGAGTTCCACCAGCGTAATATTGCAGCTTCACTTGCATTTTTAAAAGAACTATCGCCAGTCATTGCATCATTAGAAGACGTTAAAAAAGAACAACGTATAGAAGTAATCCAATTTTTAGCTGACACAGACCAATTTTTCTTAAATGTTGCAATGGCGACTGGTAAAGCAATCATGGATGCAGCACGTACTATCGAACACGGTACAGTTGTTACCGCAATGTGCCGTAACGGTGAAAACTTTGGTATCCGTATTGCGGGTATGGGAGACGAATGGTTTACTGGTCCTGTTAATACCCCGCAAGGATTATACTTCACTGGTTATTCAGCAGAAGATGCTAACACAGATATTGGCGATTCTGCGATTACAGAAACAATCGGTGTTGGCGGCATGGCGATGATTGCGGCACCAGCAGTTACCCGCTTCGTTGGTACAGGAGGATTTAATGATGCGCTTGAAATAAGTAATCAAATGACTGAAATTTGTATCGGCGAAAACCCGAACTATATTATTCCAACATGGGACTTCAAAGGCGCATGTTTAGGGATCGATGCACGGAAAGTTGTAGAAACCGGAATAACACCTGTCATCAATACAGGGATTGCCCATAAAATTGCGGGTTATGGACAAATTGGTGCCGGTACAGTACACCCGCCAATCGAATGTTTTGAGAAAGCCATCACAGCATATGCTGAAAAGCTAGGTTTTAAAGGATGATTTTACAAGCAAGTGCGGTTGGTCCAATCGCACTTGAAGTATTGAATGAAGGAAACACCTTTACCGTGCACAGTATTTTTGAAAAAGGTTTGAATATGGTTGATCGACATGGCGAATTGCTATTTGCTGGTACCGACGAAAATGGGACATTTCCATTCGGCATCTTGCTTGATCGTCAAACTAAACAAACGATAAAGTCCTATATAAGAGTAGGCGATACATTAACATTTCACAATAATCGTCTCTTTCATACTTGTTTTGAAATGGTGTTTAATGTAAAAGTACTACCGTTATATATGGATTTTGATCGTGCAAATATCAATAGACTAAAAGAAAATTTCGAATACATTTCATTTACATCCTATGAATCAACAGATTTTGAACGAGCACGTGTGTTGGCCTTGATCGATAGATTACATGATCCAACCCAAAATCTTGAGAAGATATTCCGTTATTTTATTGGACGTGGACAAGGTTTAACACCAACTGGTGACGATATACTGGTCGGCATATTGTACGGGCATTTTCTAAATAATTTTATCGAACATAAACATCTTGAAACTTTAAAAGCTTTAATCAAGGAACCTTTAACGACCATTGTCAGTAAGCGCTTTTTAACATGTGCTCTAGATGGTGTATTTAGTTCGAAGATTACAGCATTACAGCACGACCCATCTTTAGAAAGCATGAAAAGTCTTATAGAAGTTGGCTCTTCATCTGGGATGGATACGTTATATGGCATTTACATGTCGTTAATGAAGGAGTGAAAGAAATGGGAAAGAGTGTAGTTATTGCATTGGGCGGTAATGCAATTTTACAGCCTCAACAAAAAGCAACTTATGAAAATCAATTCAAAAATGTAGTGTCTGCAACTCGTCATATGATAGAAATGAAGGAAGCGGGGCATAAAATTGTCATTACACACGGCAATGGCCCGCAAGTGGGAAATATCATTGCCCAAAACGAAGCTGCTAAACATGTAGTCGAACCACTACCAATCCATGTTTGTAACGCAGAATCACAAGGTTTCATTGGTTATATGATGGAAACTGCTTTAAAAAACCATATTAAAGAGCGAGACATTCATGCAAATGTGGTTACATTGCTAACAATGGTTGAAGTGGACAAGGGTGATCAGGCTTTTAAAAATCCGACTAAACCAATCGGTGTATTTTTCTCGGAAGAAGAAGCGCAGCGTTTAGAAGAACAAGGCTTTACTATGGCAGAAGATGCAGGTCGAGGATATAGACGCGTTGTCCCTTCACCAGAACCACAAGTGATTCATGGTATAGATGAAATTAAACGTTTAATTGATGAAACGATTGTTATTTCATCTGGTGGTGGCGGTATACCTGTATATCGTGAAGACAGTGGTCAATTACATGGTATTGAAGCAGTCATTGATAAAGATCGTTCAGGATTAAAACTTGCGCAACAAGTGAAGGCGGATGTTTTCATGATGTTAACGGATGTCCCAAATGTCTATATTAATTTTGGAAAAGAAAATGAACAAAAATTAAGCCAAATTACCATAAAAGAAGCTGAACAATACGTTGCAGAAGGCCAATTCCCAGCAGGTAGTATGTTACCAAAAATGCAAGCAGCTATCGAATTTGCGAAATTAGGTAAAGAGGCAATTATTTGTTCGTTGGATCAAGCGGTTGCTGCATTAGAAGGAGAAGCGGGCACACGTATAATACAATAAGGCTCTTGTTGGCTCCATAAACAAAGAGGCGGATATATCAAGTTAAAACCTTAAAAAGCACAAGAAATCAATTTTAGAAACATTGATAGCTTGCGCTTTTTTGATATTTACGATTCTTTGATTTTATCTAAGTATTTTTTTCCTTTTCGGCAAATACGATCCACAGCTCGGTAGCATAACAAAGCTAAGTAAGATAAGACCTTGAATAGGAAGAAGAACAGTATTCAGGAGGACTTTCTAAATTGGATTTTTGACGAGGAAAAGAATACAGAATATTTTTTGACGGCTGATTTCGATTTGAAAGGACTAACGCTTTCTGATAAAATGGGAAACTGTATTTAATACTTCTGTATGGAAAGAGGATTGCTGTGAAAAAGAAGTTGGTATTGATAGGGATAGGGATTCTCTTAGTTTTTCTTCTCCTACTAGGCACTTATAAATTAATGAATTCTAGGACTTATCAGTTATTTGGGGGCTTAACCAAACAAGTAGAGACGAATCAAAAAGTGGTTGCTTTAACTTTTGATGATGGTCCGACAGATAACACAAATCAGATATTGTCGCTATTAAAAGAGCACAATGCTAAAGCTACCTTTTTTCTGATAGGTGCAGAAATAGAAAAATTTCCAGAGGAAGCAAGAAAAATTGCAGAAGAAGGACATCAAATTGGGAATCACACCTATTCGCATAATCGGATGATTTTCAAAACACCCTCTTACTACAAAGAAGAAATAGAAAAGACAGATCAATTGATTCAAAATGCAGGATACAAAGGTGAAATTGATGTTCGGCCACCTAATGGGAAAAAGTTGATAGGGTTGCCGTATTACCTAAATAAACATAAAAGAGAAACTATAACTTGGAACCTTGAGCCAGATACTTTTTACACAACGGTTTCTGACAAAGTAAAATATGTGACAGAAAATATTGAACCTGGTTCGATTATCTTGCTGCATCCAATGTATGATAAAACAGGCCAAGCGCTCCAAACAATTGAAGGTATACTTCAGGAACTTTCAAAGAAGGGTTATACGTTTATCACGGTGAATGAACTTCAAGATTTAAAGGATAAAAAACAGAGTTAGTTTCCTACTTCCTAGGATTAACTCTGTTTTTTGTTACGGCTGTTTTCCCTTTAAATAGTTGGAAGCATCCTTCTTCAGGAAATTTTCCTCTTCTTCGGGAAACCTGACTTTATGTTTTACACCAACAAGCTTTGAGACATACCCTTAAAATAAAGATCTTCTTGTTAGTAGATAGCGAAAGAAAAGATGTTAGGGCATAAATCGAGGGCTACGTTTATAAAAAAGGATAGTCAGCTTTACATTGTAAGCTCGGCATACGTTTAGGTGGAAGGTTCAGAAGCGGGAAGATAGAAGGAATAGTTAGCTGGTAGCAAAGGGTCTGTGGTATCGCGGAATCAGAAGGCAACTGAAGGCAAAGCAGCATATGCCTAAGGAACACAAATAACATAGAAGGCTGGGATGACTGGGTGAGTGTCCTCTATACTTTCAACACGAAAAATGATCTTGTGTGAATGTAAAGATCGCTGTCTTTTTTTAAATTTTTCAGGAAAAATGCCAATTTTACGGGGTGGAGAACATGTGTTCCTTTCGGTGAATTGAGGCTAAAGAGGGAAGTCAGTAAGTTACATCAGGAACATTGTAAAAGAAGGTTGTTTTTTTATGCTAAAATACCTGCAACAGGTACTATTCATGGAACTTACATCAGGAAAATAATATAGAAAGCAGTAAACAAAACTTGAGGAGGTATTGTAGTGAACCAACACAAAGTGATTATTACTCAGTATAATCTTAAATACGCTGAACAAACAGTGGAGATGTGGCGAGATAGTAAGGAACAGGCTATTGGTCAGAAAGAAATTCACAGCTTTGAAAGTCACGTTTATTTTTTAAACCATATATTATCTGAGCAGTTTCAAATAGATTTAGCGTTAATTGATGAAAAAGTAGTTGGAATGATTGCCTATAATGAAAGGGAAATAAGCCAACTTTATATTCATATAGATTATCAAGGAATCGGTATAGGTCATACATTACTAGATAAAGTAAAAGCACAATCAAGCGGTAGATTAACATTACACACATTTGAAGTAAATGAAAATGCACAACGATTTTATGAAAAACAAGGATTTGCAATCATCGGTAGAGGACACGAAAATGAAGAAAATTTAGCTGATATTCAATATGAATGGAAATCCACATAATTGCAAATCTAAACGATGATTGTAAGGAATGGGCAGTCTAGTTCGATTTACGAAATATTAAAAACAGAGTTGATTCTATAATTTTGTAGATTAACTCTGTTTTTATGTTAATAAATTTTTAGAAAACAGTCTAAAAGAAACATGACTATTACCGAATGGGAAAAATTAGGTGATATATTTGTTATAATAGCTGAAATGGAGGCTCATGCTCACGAAAATTAAAATTTTTTATTTGACCCTGCAACATAGTTTAACCTTTATACTGTAATCGTTGCAGTATAGATCCTTATCGCCTCCGTTCCATTAAAAACTTTTGATAAAGAGATACGTGGCTATCTCAAATCATACCGTGTTATGAAACATTCAAGATGAACAAGAAAAGTGTTTAAAGGAGAGAAAATGGGAAATGAGTGTAGAAATTTATAACAGAGAACGTTCTGTAGAAAGTATTCAATTTGAAAAATTGTTAACTTCAGAAAGTAATAAAAAGAGTTTTTCTAGTATTGAAAACACCGAACAGTATGTTAAGCAAATGGGAATTGAAAATATAAAGCCATATGTTGTTGGGGACGAGTTCAATTTTCAAATAATGTTAAGGAGCAAGCATTCGAGGGCATGCAGGTTTTCACATTAAATGACCAAGAGTCCCTGAAGCAAAAAGTTATTCTATATATACATGGTGGTGCTTGGACGAATCAACCTTTAAATTTCCACTGGTGGTTCTTGGATAAAATAGCGCAATCTTTAAATGCGAAAATAATTATTCCTATTTACCCTAAAGTACCTCATTTTAACTATAAAGATACTTATCCAAAAATCCTAAACCTTTATAAAGAAATTCTTGAAACAGTTGAAAGTACCGAGCAATTGACTATCATGGGAGATTCGGCAGGCGGCAATATAGTACTTGGGCTGGCTCATCTTTTAAAAATGAACCGTTTGCCGCAACCAAAAGATATTATTTTATTGTCGGCATGTGTTGATATGAGTTTTGAAAATCCTCATATAGCTGAATATGAAGAAAAGGATCCGATGTTAGCTAGGGAAGGAATGGAAGTCATTACAAAGATTTGGGCAGCTGATAAAAATGTAAAAGACTCGTTGATCAGTCCGATATACGGTGACTTTAAAGGACTTGGGAAGATTACTCATTTTATTGGAACACATGAATGTTTATATCCAGATGCAATAAGACTTGATGAAAAGCTAACAGAACAGGGAATTGAAATCGATACTTTTGTTTATCCTAAAATGAATCATGTGTTTGTTGTTATGCCAATCCCTGAAGCGGAGAATGCACAACAGAAAATTATTTCTATAATTAGTGCATTGAAAGAAATGGAGAGTTAACTGTACATGAAGCGGCCACCAGGAGGGCAAACTTCGTTTAAAACAAGAACTTCTATGACTTTATTCGTGCAAATATAGAAGATAAGAGTTAATCGACTATATTACGAAAGAAAGCGAGCATTAACCTGCGATGTGTGTAATTTAAAGGTGTCTGAAAGTACGTATTCGTATAATCAATCAATTCATAAAATACATGTCAGTGAATAAAAGCTATTCACACGCAATGAAATATATAAATCCTTTTTCGGGAGGCGAAATAATTAATAAATTAATATAGGAGGAAATTTGAATTGAGAAAAATATACGTATTACTTTTTGTTTTTTTGTTTATTGGGAGCAGTAACCTTGTTCATGCAGAAGATAAAGCAACAAAACAAGGAAGTTCGTATGATGTTAAGAAACTTTATTTAGACAACGGTTTTACTGAGGTTAATGAAGCAATAAAAAAAACCGAAGATTTATTAAAAAAAAATTTAGAGCTTCCAACTCGTGTTCCACCAATTACTTTTACACATATTATAGGTAGTTTTAGCAGTACATCAGGAGGACCTAATTTAGAAATTTCTTATTTAGATGAGAATTCACCGCGTACCCGTTTTAAAATATTGGTTTCCAAAAAGCCACCTTCTTCAAATGTTTCAAAAAAAATACGTTTAGAGGATGGCAATGAATTACTTTATTATAATCACAGTGATTTTGATGTGTTTGTAGTTGAAAAGAAAGAACTTGGATACACTTTTATGATTGATAAAGAGAGCAGTAAAAAAATTACTATGGATGGTGTGGTTAAAATTGTTAACTCTATGGAATAAGTAGGAAAATATTCTTATTTATAAAAAGTTTTAACTTTATCATTTAGCTGATAAGAGTATAAAATGTGGAGGTGATGTTAATAAAGGATGGCTAAAACCAATCGTGAAAAAGCTTTAGTGACGAAAATTTTTCAAAGGTAGTTTGATTGCATTTTATGAATTATGAAAAAATGAAATTCGATAAAACATTACAAAAAATACAGTCCGACGCCAAAAAATAGTAATCAGTGAAAACGTGAGAACATAAAAAATTTATGGCAGATATTACGTATTTTCACACGCTTTAGGATGATTATTGGGTGTCGGCATAATTATATATATTTAGTTACAAATAAACGTTTGACTGACTTGATTATGGATACGTAAAACAACGTAAACTCATAGTACAAACGTATTTAGATTTTTTGCGAGCTCTTAAAGAAATACCAGTTTACATTTTTTTAGCCGTTTCGTCTCAATGTTATTAGTATACTTTTCATTGATATACAACTTCCTATAATTTATATTATGTAAACTAAAATTATTTGAAATGATTGATTTGAATTCAGATTTTTTTAATAGCTAATTTAAACAAACTCCATTCTGAAAAATAATAATCAATATGGAGTTAACTTTTTGTACTCCTTATTTCACTAAAGCCCCCGTTAGCCATCCATGAAGCGCAAAAATAAGCACTTCACCACAGAAAATGAAAGATGATTAAGTTCTTTCATGGGAGTTTAAGTACATTTATTCACAATCTTACTATGTGTAATGTATACTCATTCAATTTTTTCATTAAACTAGGAATCAAATCCAGTTCGCTTTTACCAAGTATTGCTATGTTGTGGTTGTAATCAAGATTTATAAAAATATCGTTCGCTTGATGAGATGATTCAGCCTATTTTATCAGAAAAAATAATAAAATAAAGTTAATTGTATTGACGTGATATAGTTTAATCACGTTTTTATATTATTTATTTAGGAGGATTTATGAGTAACCCCAAAAAAATTTTTGTTTCAATAGGTATTATTGCTGGTTTAATATTACCATTTTTTCTACCTGCATTTATAATGATGGCTCTAGTTAAGTTCGTGCCTAATGAAATTACACATTCAGGAATACTGTCATTATTTATTTTATCTTTTGCGCTATTTATAATTTCAGGTATCTTCTCTAAGGTATTAAGCCTTATAGGTTTAACAGAACAAAAGCTAGACGAATTAGGATTTCTTGGTTTAATGATCTCTGTTTTGTCGTCATTTCTCTCTATAGTTGTAGGTTATTATTGGATGAAAACTTTCAACCTTACATCTGTTGAGTTATCTTCCATTGGAATTTTAACAATTGCAGTTATCACTCCAATTGTTTTAATAGCCCAAATAAAATTGTTAGAAAAGCTATAATAAACGTAAAGAAAGCCTAGGCTCAAAATTAATTGAGTACCTGGGCTTTAAAATTATTAAATTATGATTCATAAACCCTTCTTTTACGTGAAAATTAAATCAATAAAATTTAAATGTATGGTCAATTCCATACAGCAAAAGCCTAACTCGGCGCTAAACTACTACGTCTTAATAAAACTAAAGGTTGGTTAATGCCACTACCATTACATGTAGATTATCCAGAAAAGTAAAAATGATTTACCTGAAAAATCGTCTCCCCAGTATTACACTGGGGTTTTTTTGCACCTTTTTTTATTGTTCGATTGATTTTTTCTGACGAAGTATAAGTTTGTTGAGATCCTCTCTTGTAATAAAAAAGATTCTTTCGTTCATACTTTTGGAGTACCGAATGCCAACAAAAGAATCTTTTGTAAAGCAAGAGCATTCTTTTGTTAATACAAAGATGTCCTCTTTTGTTTTTTTAATTGTTACCTAACATATAATATATTTATTAGATAGTCCTTACACTTCTTTTTTCCATAATTACCGTGTCATGCCATTTATTGTGTAATTGAGCAATTTTTTCTCTCGTTCCAACAACTCTAAAGCCCATCTTTTTATGTAATTGAATACTTGATGTATTGATGGCGAAAACAGATGATTGAAGTGTCCAAAATCCGGCCTTTTCACTTTCTTCGATTAGTATTTTAAACAACTTAGTGGCAATGCCTTTCCCTTTACTATCACTTGATATATAAACACTAACTTCTCCAACTCCAGAATAAACAGCGCGTGTAGAGACTGGTGAAATGGCAATCCAACCAACCACTTTATTGTGTTCTTCTGCTACAAAACGTAAGGTTGCATGATGTCTTTCATCCCATATCTGTGCACTTGGCACAATTGTTTCAAAGGTTGCCATCCCTGTTTCGATTCCCTCTTTATAAATCTTTAATACCTCTTTTAAATCATTCTTTTCCATTTTACGAATAATTAGTGTGTCCATCCCATTTCCTCCTTAGTATTTTAAAAGGACTGCTAGCTTTCACTAACAGTCAAATTATTAACAACATGAATTTGATTGATCGGCAAGATTAATACCGCATACACCTGTTTCCGGTAACTCCAATTCCACACGTTTTGAAGCTTCTTCATCATCTGATAAATAAGCTGTTATTGAACGAACTTGTTCGTAGCCTGTTGCCATTAAAAATGTAGGTGCGCGTCCATAACTTTTAGCTCCGACTATATAGAAGTCTTTTTCGGGTTGGCGTAGTATTTCTTCACCATGCGCTCTTACTGTGCCACAACTATGCACATTTGGGTCAATTAGTGGCGCTAATGCATGCACACTTTCTGTTGCTGCATCAATGGAAAGGCGTAGTTCGCTGTTAATTGAAAGATCAGGTCTATTTCCTGCATTGACAATAAGCTCTTCAAATCCCGTTAATACTTTTTGTTCTCCGTTTATAGTACCAACAATATGGATGTCCTCACCTTTCTTCACCTGTGAGATATAGAAAGGTGTTATTACTTCAACCTTACCTGTATCTACTATTTCGTGAATGCGAACACCGAGTGCGCCACGTGCTGCCAATGCATCTTTTTCTTCGCCACCATAGGCTTCTTCTACAGATTTTTTACGCATAATCCACACTAGCTTTGTTGTAGGATGCTCTTCTTGTAATTCCGCAAGTGCCAATAAGGTATTGATAGCTGAATGGCCACCACCAATAACTGCAATCTTTTTATTGGCATATCTCTTAGTATTCGTATTTATATCTGGGATACCATACTCAATGTGATTTGCTAATGCTTTTTCATTTTGTAGCCATACACCTGTAGAATTTGCTGGGTTTGGATTTCCCCATGTACCCGTCGCATCAATAACAGCTCTCGCCTCAATGATACGGATGTCATTCTCATGTTCAATAAAAATATTAAAAGACTGTTCTACTCGATTTTTTGTCTTCATCTTATCATTAAATAGTCGTGAAATCCCAACTACTTTTGCGTTCAATTGAATGTTAGGCTTTATTTGTATTAACTCAGACAAAGGTTTTAAATAAAGATCAATTAATTCATGTCCTGTTGGTAACGTATCTAAATTAGGTTCTACCCAACCGGAGGCATTCAATAAGGCTTTAGCAGCTTTATTGATGTTATATCGCCATGGTGAAAATAATGTAACATGCCCCCAGGTACGAATATTAAGTGCTATTTCACGCCCTGACTCTAGTAAAATAAATGCTTGCTTTTGTTCCACTAAATGAGCAGCTGCAGCTAATCCAATTGGACCTGCACCAATAATTACAATCGGTAAATTCTTATTGGGATTGTTAACAGTCTCCTGTACTTCAGTATTCTTAGTAGTATTACAACAAGATCCATTTTGATTGATTACTTTAAGTGTTTTCATCATTAACTTCTCCTCTTTTTTTTATATATAAGGGAATGCTTATATAAAATGCATTTTTTACGTCTAGCAGTTAGCTAGACGTTTAAGCTTTGCGAATGTAATTAACATACTTCAATTTCACACATTGTTTTATCAACTTCTTTTATAGCTCTTTCGAATTGTAACCATGTAGAAGTTCCGTAACGATCCATATCTCCTTTAAAGAAGAAATCAAAAGCAAACTCTTTAGCCTGTATCAATGTGTATTCTCTACTATTCATAATTAACTTTAAATAAGCGATAAAATAATCTTTAGTCAATACGCTAGCATGATTTACTGTCATTTTTAATCCTCCATTCAACGGATTGAATAACTACTATGACAGACAGTATATTCAAGTTTTTTAATTAGCAAGATTTTGGTGAATATCCTACTAACACTAAACCTAGTTCGCCATTTTCTTCTTCTGCATGAATCGTAACCTCTGTTAATTGAGATGCAATATCTGGATGAATGGCAACTTCAATACCTTCAATTGTTTCTATAGCATCTTCTTTTGATGGTGCTTCTAAACCCACACCTAAATTAACGCCACAGCAACCTGGAATGCCAAAGAAGCGAAGTGTTTTCACCTCTGAATCAGCTAATACTTCCTCTAAATAATTTTTACCTTCTGGACTCATTTTCATTTGATTTTCTCTCCTTTAAGTTCGTGTAACCCTTTTGTTCCTACTGGTGGCGTTTTTACCCATGGGATTGCCACGAATTGATTGTTGCTGATGGATTTGATTTCTTCTAGCCATTTTGTTTCGGCTTGTTGTTTTTGTATTAATGTTGGACTTGTTGTTTTGATAGATGAAAATGTCTGATTGACAACCCACCAATCAACAGACAATCCAGCACGCAGTAAATCTTTCTGTAAACGAGTTGCTTCAAAAACAGGTGTTGCTTCAGGCAGTGTTACGATTGCTACACTTGTATAACTTGCACGTAACCGTGGTAACAAGTTTGAAACAGCTGAAGGGATTTCACCTTGCGAACGGCTTATTTCACGATGGTAAGCTTCTGTCGCATCTAGTAACAACAACGTATGGCCAGTTGGAGCTGTATCAATAACAATGACTTCATCTTGATGATTTTCTACAACATTAGCAAATGCTCGGAATACTGCGATTTCTTCTGTACAAGGAGAAGCCAAGTCTTCTTTCACAAATGCTAAACCTTCTTTATTCATCGTTTCACTTGCCTTTGCAAGCACTTCTGACTCATAATTTGCAACTTCTACTTTCGGATCAATACGACTTACCGTTACATTTTTAACTTTGTCATCACCGAACGTCCAATTTAAATGCGCTGCTGGATCAGTTGTAGTTAAATGCACGCTGATACCCTCTTCTGCTAAGCGTATGGCAATATACGAAGCAACTGTTGTTTTACCAACACCACCTTTACCCATTGTAAAAATAATCTTTGGTTTCCGTTCTAAATAATCAGCAATCATTTCTTCTACTTCAGGGATTGTCATACCATTGTCTGTTTCATTTTCATGTGTGACATCTTGATCTGTCATCCATGCTTGCATACGCTCAATACTTGATAATGAGTATGGTACAAACGGTAAGTAGTATTGTTCAAATTGCTTTAACTCTTTAGGAATTTTCTCTAATGCCTCGGTTTGGCGGGCAATGAATGCCTTCTCAATTTCATCATTAGAACTAACATTTTTCATATATCCATTAATTAGTAAAACCTGGTTTTGAATGCCGATTTCAAACAGTTCATGAGAAGCACGTGCTGCTTCTTTTAATGGGTTTACGTCTGGACGTGTCACAAGCATTAGTGTTGTTTGATTGGCATTTTTTAAACGTTCAACAGCCTCTTTATAGATTTCACGTTGCGGCTCTAGTCCTTTTAATGGACCTAAGCATGAAGTACCAGTCGTGTTATCATCTAAAAACGTAGACCATGCAGAAGGCAGTTGTAACAAGCGTAACGTATGTCCTGTTGGTGCTGTATCAAACACAACGGTATCAAATTTTTCAATCACTGAAGTATCAGTCAATAGTGTCGCAAATTCATTAAAGGCAGCAATTTCAACTGTACAAGCGCCTGAAAGTTGCTCCTCCATATTTTGTAGCACCACATCAGGTAGTTTCCCACGGTACGGCCCAACCATTTGCTCTTTGTAATGTTGTGCTGCCTGCTCAGGGTTTAAATTTAATGCAAATAAATTGTCTATACCTTCAATTTTTGTCGGGCTATTAGATAGCGTTTGGCCGAAGATATCTTGTAAATTGGATGCTGGATCTGTACTAATTAAAAGTACTTTTTTCCCTTCATTTGCAATGGCTATTGATAGACTACTAGCAACTGATGTTTTTCCAACGCCCCCCTTCCCCGTAAAAAACAAGAACGGGGTATCAGGGAAATGACTTATTGTAAAGCGTTCCATTTTACGCATCTCCTTTTAGTGATAAGCGTACTTTTGGTTTTTGTAATAGCTCTTCTTCTGAAAGTCCTGACCATTGTGAAAATTGTTCATTTGTAGGGTATTTCCCTTTACAAAGTAATTCTCCATCTACAAACGTTGCAGGTAGGGCATCCATTCCTTCTGACATTAGGAGCTGATTGATTGCTTCATTTTCCACAAAAGCATTGGGCTCGCTTGTAAGATTAAAACGTTCAGCTTTTATATCTGCTTTCTTTAAATTATTCATTACAAAGGATATACGTAATAACTCTGGGTCAATAGATGGTCCACATAAGCCCGTAGAACAGCACATTGCTGGCTCATAAATATGAATTTTTTTCATTTTATTTCAGCTCCTCTGCTACAAATTGTTCAATGCGTTTTCCAATAGCATCACGTACATTTCGGAAAACAGTCCACTTTTCTTCTTTTGTACCTGACGCTTTCGCAGGATCTTCAAATCCCCAATGTTCACGACGAACGTTAGGTGGCGTCATCGGACATTTATCTGCTGCATCTCCGCAAAGAGTAACAACAAGCGTTGCATTGTTTAATGTCTCAAAGTCAATTAGATCAGATGTATGTTTCGAAATATTAACTCCTACCTCAGCCATAGCTTTGATAGCTTTCGGATTTACACCATGTGCTTCAATACCAGCACTTTTAACTGTCCAATCTGTAGGCAATAATTTTCTTGCCCCCCCTTCAGCCATTTGACTACGGCAAGAGTTCCCTGTACATAAGAAATAAAGTGTGTTTGTCATAAAAAGTACTACCTATAATTTAATGGTTTTAAAATATTTCTTCTGCCAACGCAAGGCAACCCAAACAAGTCCAATAAGTACCGGTACTTCGACAAGTGGACCAATAACAGCTGCAAAAGCAACGCCACTATGAAGTCCAAAAACGCCTACAGCTACAGCAATTGCCAACTCAAAGTTGTTACTAGCCGCTGTAAAAGAAAGGGCTGCCGTGACGGGATAGGATGCACCTACTTTACGTGAAGAAAAGAATGAAACTGCAAACATTATCACAAAGTAGATAAATAATGGAATAGCAATTCGTACTACATCAAGTGGTAATTCCACTAATTTCTCGCCCTTTAAGGCAAACATCATCACAATTGTGAACAGTAGTGCTATTAAAGTAAGCGGTGAAATCTTTGGTAAGAACCTTTCCTCATACCATTGTTTCCCTTTTGTTTTGATACCTATCAAACGAGTTAGAAATCCAACAGCAAACGGTATTCCTAAGTAAATAAGGACGCTTTTCGTAATTTCCCACATGGAAATGGACACATTAAAATTCTCTAAGCCAAACCAACCAGGTAATACATTTAAGAAAAAGTAAGCAAAAATCGAATAGGTTAAGATCTGAAAAATAGAATTAAATGCAACTAGACCAGCTACATATTCTCGATCTCCACGAGCTAAATCATTCCACACGATTACCATTGCTATACATCGAGCTAAACCAATCATAATAAGCCCAGCCATATACTCTGGATAATCTCGTAAAAAGATGATCGCTAAAAAGAACATTAGGAATGGTCCAAGTAACCAGTTTTGAAAAAGTGATAGTAAAAGCACCTTCCAATCCTTAAATACGCGCCACATTTCCTCATACTTAACTTTTGCTAAAGGTGGATACATCATCACAATTAGCCCTATGGCAATGGGTATAGATGTTGTACCAACCGACATTGATTCTAATGCTTCACCAATATTGGGCATTGTGATACTAAATAAGACACCTATTCCCATTGCAACAAAAATCCAGAGGGTAAGATACCTATCTAGAAAAGAAAGCTGTTTTGTTAATGATTCATTACCCATTAATTTTCCTCCCCTATATGAGTACATTCACAGTCAGAACTACAATCACATCCCTGTACCGGCTCAATTTGTTCTAAAATACCTTTCATAAGTGGCGTTTGATTCTCAACTAAACGATAATGTTTCCAAGTACCAACTTTTCGTTCAGTAATAATACCTGCCTCCTTTAATTTTCGAAGATGCTGACTAACTGCTGGTTGCGAAATCCCCAGAACATCAACAAAATCACATACACAAACCTCTCCTTTTTTCATACATGCAAGTAATTTAAGACGATTCAGGTCAGCTGCTGCCTTTAATTGTTTTTCAATTAGTGTATTTTCCATCATATCTGCTCTCCTTGTATAATCATTTGCTTATATATTTTCTCAAAAAAATCACCTAACTAATTACAGGTGATTAAATCGATACATAACTATATGCTTATATTATGCTTTCTAAATTGTAATTGCAATAGACATTTACACATTTTTAGAAAAAATTTTTACTGCTACTTACATTTCTAGTTTTTACATTAATCATATATAAATCGTAAGTCTTCAACTAATTGTGAATGAATACTAAAATATGTAGAGTAATTGCTATGAATGTATTCTGATGAGTAAACCGTTTTTCATCCGTTCCCCTCTCATTCATAGCAATCGTTCATTTGTATACATTATTATTTTGATGAATTACCAGTTGATCGATTAATAGTTGTATTTTGTATTGATTGATTCATTTGTTGTGAAGATTGGTTCGTTTGTTGTTGAGGTTGCTTCGATTGTTGTGAAGATTGGTTCATTTGTTGTAGAGGCTGAGACATTTGCTGCAATGGTTGTGCCATTTGTTGAGCATTCTGGAGATTTAACTTGCTCGAAATATTTTTTGTGAACTGTTGAAGAGTACCATTTTGCATTCCTCTAATTACACTCAAAATAACAGCTCCAATTACACCCCATGTAAGAAATCTCATTATTAAAAACATCCTTCCTTAAATACAGTATTTAAAACATATTTAGTATTGGAAAATTAGGCTAATACTATACTGAACATTTTTTGGGTTATGTTCGGATACTCTTACCAATTGTAGAAATACACTAGGACATTATCCCTATATATAGAATAGTTACTCCATATATTTAAAATGAGACAATTGTATTTCCTCCTTACGTATAATTAAATTTGATATAAACATACTTAAACTGTAAGAACCTTCAACCGCTTGCTCATCAACTAGATCCACAGAGCATTTATAGCGGTTACTCCCTCCATTCCAACAAGTAATAAATCAGTACTGGACTCTTCAAAAGTTGTATTCTACTAAACAATTGAGGAAATTAAAGCAGTTTTTGAGGAAGAAATTAATACAGATAAACAACCCAGAACAGATAGCAAAACAGGTAACTGAATGCATTTTTTGTCTTTTTTATCTGTATATCTAATGTTAAATACACCCAAACGATATTACGAGGAGGTTATATAATGAAGAAAATATTTTATATAGGAGTATTGTTTATATTAATACTAACTGCATGTAGTGAGGATGAAGCTGCATCAAAAGAAGAAGCTCCAGCTAGTGAGCAAAAAGAAGCTAAAGAAAAAACTGTAAATGCTTATACTGAAGAAGTTTCTGAGAAGAATACTATCCATGAAGCGGCTAAGAAGCTTCATACAAAATATAGACCGTATGATGAATAAACTGAATAAACACAAAAATCTCAGGTACTCACCTTGATATACTCCCTATTAGGCAGACAGATTAGAAAATAAACTCTGTTAATCAACTAGGGAGCATATCAGACGAGCGCCACAGTTTTTTTATTACATTTATAATTGTAAAATGCCTAAATGCTTCTGTTTATGAAGCGTATAATAGAAGTGTCATCAGTAAATTTCATCTTCGCAACTTTTTTCACCTCAAAACATAATTTTTTTAAAAGCAACTATTGGTTAATTCCGATTTTGGAAATGACCCTTTTTTTATGTGCAGTAATGTTTTCAATTCAAATTACATATATTTATTTCGGGATAGCAACCTCTTGCATTGCCCCAAACTGTTATCGCACGTGCTATCCCTTTAACATCTTCATGTTGTTCCGAAAAAATATTTCTCACACACTACCTTAAAACTATAACGACCTCGCCGTTATGGTTTATTCTATTTTAGGCAACTCCCTATACAAAACTAACCAATCAAACATAGTTATAATAGTGTTAAGCAAATTTGCTTAGCTCTCCACCTTCTAAAAATTTATTGGCTTTTGGGGTCACTTTGGCTCAAGTGACCCTTTTACATTTATTTATTTTTTAATTCGATGTCAAAAACCTAGATAATTTATAGAGGAGCATTTTATATAGTATATTCCCTTAAATGTTTTACATTTTTCCAATTCTATAAATTGCTTTTTAGCTATTGGAGATGGTTTTTTTCTTCATTTACACACATTTTATAGTTGTAATGTTTTCAACTTAAATTACATTTATTAATTCCGGGATAGTAACCTGTTGCATTGCATCGCGCCAAGTTGCTACTGCACAACGCTATCCCACTAAGAAGGTCTTGCTTGCCTGGAGCTGTTACGGAAGAAATTGCTTTTCCATCTGACCTTACAATCCTAAGCATTCCATTAATCGGTACATAGGCACGAAGTAATGTATTAGGCTGTATCGACGACCCAGATTGAGTAATTCCTCTGCTCATTTTTAATGCTTCAGCCTTTGTCCGTTCTAATTCACTTGAATACATCATGTGACTAAATGATAAATAGATTGCAGTATTTATCACTATCAATAAACAAATGAACATAACTGTAGTATAAAGATTTATTTTACTTCTAAGCTTCATCTTGATTCCTTCAGCACATAACCAATACCTCGAACGGTATGAATTAACGCATTATCATATGGTTTATCAATTTTGTTTCGTAAATAACGGATATAGACATCGACGATATTCGTATCCCCATACCCCATTTAAGAGCTGTTCCCTGTTTAGAACTTGACGTGAATGCACCATTAAATATACAAGTAAATCAAATTCACGAGGAGTTAGTTCAATCAAGTTTTCGCCCCTCATGACTTCCCGTGTCACTTCACTCACCCTTAAATCAGCAACTTGGTGCCAGTCATTGTTCAACTCCACATCCTTACGTTTTTGAATTAACCTTAATGTTGCACGAATTCGTGCTAACACTTCCTCAATTTGAAACGGCTTAGTTATATAATCGTTTGCCCCTAAATCTAATCCAGACACCTTATCCTCAACAGAATCCTTTGCGGTGAGTAAGATAACAGGAGTAACCTGATCGCTTATTCGAATACGCCGTAACACCTCAATTCCACTAACTTCTGGAAGCATGACATCCAATAAAACTAAATCCCAAGATTTTTTCACGAAACATGGATAAGCCATCCTTACCATTTAATGCTTTTCCTATGTTATAACCTTCATATGTTAACTCTATTTCTTATAAACGTGCAATTTTCTCTTCATCTTCAACGACCAAAATGTTGGTATTTTTCATGTCTATACCCCTACTGTTTTAATTCTAAAATTTTTCCTTATGTAACATTAAGATTGCCTTGTTCTGATTGGAATAATACATTAGATACTACTAATATTACGTAAGCCCGTAATCAAATAACGCATATAAACAACCAGGCACCTCCGGTACGATAAATGTATCAAATTATAGGAGGTGCTTCTTTATGTCAACTAC
>NZ_JBIWGL010000035.1:0-46626 GCF_044763535.1 Lysinibacillus sp. NPDC095746 | reverse complement strand
AGAAGTGGTCTTTGCGGGAAATTTGTTTTTCATCGATTCATCTATTTTATAGACAGCTTTTCGAACGTTTTTTGATTTCTCTTGTAAAAATTCTTTCGGTAATTTTTGATTGTAACGTGCTTTTGTATGTGTGGCATCCACAATAATCGTTTGACTGTTGATGATTTTTTTCTCCAATGCGACCTCAACTGTTTTCCCAATGAGCATGTCTAATAAGCTTACGTCTTGGAGACGAAGCCGACGAAATTTTGTAAGCGAACTTCGCTTTTAATAATAAGTACTTAAACATACGAATTAGAGGAATGGCATTACGTCCATTGTCTAAACAATATTTTGTTTTTAACTCTTCTAAAATGAATGAAAAATCAACAAGTTCATTGATTTGGCGAAGTATATTATCCTTTGGCACAACAATATCGTAGATCGCCATATATGGACTTAAATTAAGAGTTTCTTGATTTGAAATCATTGGGGGCACCACCTACACATTAATTCTTTTATTATAAAGGAAAGCGTGACTAAAATAATAGTGTGATACATTGCGTTGTTTGGAGAAGCATCGCTCGACTCCTGCGGGAAAGCGAGACAGACGAGACCCCGCACGAAGCGAAGCGTAGGAGGAGGCTCGGCGCTCGCCCGCGGAAAGCGAGCGGAATGCTTCGGAAAACAACAGTAGAGTCACAGTGCCAAATGAAAAAAGCGAGGTATTCGACGATTAAATCGTTGAATACCTCGCAATGTGTTTCAGTGCCCTCCTAAAAAGGACACGCTTTTTTAACTATCTTTAGACATATATACTTCCTCAAATGGTTGAATGATGACAAATCCCTCACCTGAAAATGCCATTTGAATGGATTCACCGCTACCACGACCGATAAATGTTCGGAAGCTAATATCTGTTTTAAACTCTGGTGCCAGATTACCTGACCACGCTACTGTAGCATGCGGATCTGTATAGACCGTTTCACCAGGCTTCACTAACAATGTTAACGGCTCAAAATGAGTTGTGATAGCTACCTTCCCTCTTCCTTGTAAGGTTACATTAAACAACCCGCCTGACATGACTCCTGCCATTTTACGCATTAAATGGATATCCCAATTAATACTTGGCTCAAAGGCAAGTAAATCATTGCCGTTTACACAAATACTTTCATCCTTTAAATCGAAAACCGTTATTTTTTTCCCTTGATCGGCTAAATAAAGTCGCCCTTTACCTTTCGCTTTCATAAGTTGTGTACCTTCGCCTGTTAATGCTTTTTTAAACATTTTACCGAGTCCATGTTCCAGCACACGCTCACGCTCAAACTTAATATCTCCTATGTAAGAAATCATCGCGCCCATTTTCGACCAAACCTCGCCATCTAGGTTAACCTCTAATACACGCTCAGTTTCTAACTCGAAGTATTCATTTTCGTTGTCGTCTTGCTGTGTTTTATTGATAAATTCATTTAAAGAAAATTTCCCCATATTACATTGCCTCCTTATTTATTTTATATACGTTTTAACATATGAAAAGATTCAATCAAATCAATAATTTAAAAGAGCGTATCTCCCTCTTGAAAATGAA
Source organism: Lysinibacillus sp. NPDC095746 (assembly GCF_044763535.1). Classification (NCBI taxonomy): domain Bacteria; kingdom Bacillati; phylum Bacillota; class Bacilli; order Caryophanales; family Bacillaceae; genus Lysinibacillus; species Lysinibacillus sp. NPDC095746. The sequence goes on along the minus strand of NZ_JBIWGL010000035.1, from coordinate 45,059 downwards.
CCCCTCATTCGCTTTCCGTTACAAAATTTCTCTTTTGGTAGCGAAATCACTTTATTTCCCGTAATGATATTGACAGCAGACACTGACTGTTATACATTAAACAGAGATTAATCAAGTGTTATATAACAATAGCTACAAAAAAAGACCATACAAGCATCATGTGCGAAATGACACTCATATGGCCGATACCTTCAAGTGCGAATTGAAAGTATTATTTTATTGTGTAGCGGAGACGTCTCCAACTTTTTGAGAAGCTTCTTTTAATGCTGTTCGTTTACGTACATCTGCACGTAACGTTAATGAAATAATTAACGAAGCTGCAATTAACCCTGTAAATACATAGAACACAGGAATATAGCTACCATAAGCATTTTTAATAGTGCTCACTAAAAGTGGACCAAAAATACCACCTAAAGACCAAGTCGTTAATAAATAACCATGAATAACGCCAAGTTGTTTCGTACCGAATAAATCACTTGCAAATGCAGGTAGATTCGAGAAACCTCCACCATAGCAACTAACAACTAAGAAAATAAGTGCTTGGAAAATAATAACGTTTGTAGTATGCGGTAAGACGATAAAAGTAACTAGCTGTGCAATAAAGAAAATGACAAAGACGTTCGAACGACCAATATAGTCAGACACAGCAGCCCATATTAAACGACCACCACCATTAAATAATCCCATTATTCCTACCATTGCTGCGGCTCCCGCAACTGATAATCCTACAATTTCTTGAGCCATTGGAGATGCAACAGAAATCATCATAATACCTGCTGTTACGTTTACTAAATGCATCGACCAAAGCATCCAGAAATGCTTAGTTTTCACAGCTTCACGTGCTGACATGACAGCTAAATCTTTTTTCACAACTTCTTTACCATTATCTGCAGCAGCCTTCATATTCGCTGGCATATAACCAGGTTTAGGCGGTGCTATATATGAAGCCCCTAAAATCATTAACGTGAAATAACTTGCCCCTAAAATAAAGTACGTTGTAGAAATACCTACAGCCTCCATTAAGTTAGCTGCGACTGGCGCTGTAATAAGTGCCCCTGAACCAAATCCAAGTACAGCCATACCCGTTGCTAAACCGCGGCGGTCTGGGAACCATTTTACTAATGTCGATACAGGCGCAATATAACCAATACCCATACCCAAGCCACTTAGTAAACCATATGTTAACCAATACAATGTTACGGAATCCATTGAAATCGCTACACCCGCACCAGCTTGTCCTGCCCCAAATAGAACAGCTGCTATCATTGCAGATTTACGTGGTCCCATTTTTTCTACTAAGTTACCGAACAATGCTGCTGAAAAACCAGCAAGCCCCATCATTATTGTGAAGGCAACCGTTACGTTTGTTTCACTCCATCCCATCTCTTTGACAATCGGTAGCTTGTATACACTGTATGCATATGCTCCACCGATCGAAAGATGAATAGCGATTGCGGATAATGCAATTAACCATCTATTTTTATTCATAATTTCTCTTTTCTCCCCTCTTTTGCTACCTGTGAAAGTTTTATGAACGTCCCTGAAAACAATTTAACACTTAGAATTATTCAAATGCAAGATGTTTTTTTAAAAAATATTATTTCTCCAAAAAGTATTTTATTTTTCACCCTAGTGATTTTATAACAAAAACCCTACAGTCTCTAAGTAAATAGATGTTTATTAAACGAAAACCGCAACATTTTTTAGCTAATATTATTTTTCTACTCTATTATCAAGTTGTGCGAAAATTATTTTGATATAATTAATTTTGTGCATATTTTCACATACAATCTACGTATATTCTTTTTTTCCTTACTCTAATTAATCCAACATATTTCTTGGATAGGGCACAAAAAGGTAATCACTATATAGAAATTTTTAGAATAATAGAGAATTTTACAGCTTAAATAAATGAATTTCTTTCTCGTTAAAGGATGCTAAAAAACACTGTTAAACGATCTATTTAACTTTTAATGGATATTCAATAAAATAAATCCAATACACTTTTTGTATATTTCAAAATGAATAATCACTACCCATTCATTTTTATTATTCAAATATATATTTTTTCACTTAAAATGAATCCTACACATTTTTAGACTCTAGCTAGTAATGCTTTTTAAACTTAAAAACAACTAAACCAATCAGTTATAACAAAAAACTTACAAGTAAAAAAGTACTTTTTAGAACGGTGTTAATTTAGTATTTTTGTCGGTAATTTCAAAACAAGTTTTCAATCCATCAAAAAGAGATGCTCTGGAATAATGTGAGCATCTCTTTTCGTTCGTTTCCTTTTCTATAAAAAATAAAAGATAAATATAATAATTAGCGGCACTAGTGCAAATGACCCTATCGAAACATAATGTCTTTTTTCTTCACGTCCATAATAATAGTCAATCAAAAAATTGCTTACTATAGCGACAGTTAAAAATATCCAAAATGCGGCTGTATATAAAAACCACCCATTTAAATTAAATAAAATTAAGGTCGCCCCTTGTATAAACTTAGCAATATACGTTGTACGTTGATGGCTTGTATTTATATATTTTGGTTCCTTTGAAATGCTAAACTTTTTTCGAATAGCTTTTTCTAAAAGCCATCCTAGTAAGAGAGCCATTATGAAAAAAGTAAAGATCTTACCAAAATTAAATTCTTTTTCATCTTCCATAAGCGCAATAAATGCTGAGGAAGTATCGTCATCTTGCACTTTGTAAAAGACATTTGTATGTCGATCGCTGAAAGCTAGCTGTCCATCGTTTAAGAACATTTTTAGCTGCACAGCCTGCCCATTGTTAAACTCCACCCATACATCACGGTATGCATAGTAATCATCATCCTTCTTCGAAATAACTGCCTTTTGAAGCGTATTGGCAATGAGCTTTGTTTCCGAATCATTTTTATAAGACTGTTGCCCTAAAATCCAGCCAGTTCTTCCGGCCTTAAAGGTATCCTCCTCCCGATTATACGCACTCGTAAACTGTTTAACCTCATGCTGGGCTAGTTCAACAATCGAAGCATGCTTGGATGTCTCTACTTGATTCCATGGCCCAATTACAATTAACATGAGGATCGTCACGACTGCTCCTATGAAAATCATTGGATATTGCCATCTACGAGGTTGTTTATTTTGCTGAACTACATCGTGCAAAATACGCTCCTGCAATTGTTGTGAGAAACGTGGGGCTTCTCCAAGCTCTTTATCCACTTTATCCTTAAAAGATGTCATCTTCTAGCACCTCCCAATGGCTTTTGTCCAGTTTTTCCTGCAAAATTTGCCTTGCTCTACGCAGTCTTGTCTTCACTGTATTTTCGGTACATGCAAGGACCTCCGCTATCTCTCGAACCTTTAATTCTTGATAATAATAAAGAATGATAACTTCTCGATAGATTATAGGAAGCTCAAACAAAGCTCCTGTCACAATTTTTCGCTCATCTTTTTCAAGTAAATTTTTTTCTGGCGATCGTTTACTCACCCCAATGTGCAGCTTTTCAAATAAAATATGACGCTTATTTTTCCAGCTCCGTAAATAGTCATGACTTTTATGTACTGTTATTTTTACTAAATATGTTTTTAGTGAGGATCGTTGTTCAAAGCGCTCCTGCTGCTGATAATAGGCGAAAAATACATCTTGAACAATTTCTTCCGCAATAGCCCAGTCTTTAACATATAGATAAGCTACACGAAGACAATATTCACCATGCTCTTCCATAACCCTTGCTAAATGCTCACTCAAACAAACACCTCCTATTCACACTATAGTCGTATCAAAATCTTAGATGGTTTCAGCAGAAAAGAAAAAAGTGCCCAAATATTGGACACTTTTCACATTATTATTTCACGACGATGTTAACAAGCTTGCCTGGAATGACAATAATTTTTACAACGTTTTTGTCTGCTATATACTCTTGTACTTTGTCATCTGCAAGTGCTACTTTTTCGATTTCTTCTTTTGAAGCATCTTTCGCTACGATGATTTTTGCGCGTACTTTGCCAAGCACTTGTACGACGATTTCCACTTCATCATCAACAAGTTTAGACTCATCATATGTTGGCCATTGCGCATATGAAAGTGTTTCACCATGACCTAATATTTGCCATAGCTCTTCAGCAACGTGAGGAACCATTGGAGCTAACATTTTCACAAAGCCTTCAGCATATTCTGTTGGAATTACATCTGCTTTGTAGCAATCATTGATGAATACCATCATTTGTGAAATAGCTGTATTGAAGCGAATACCTTCATAATCCTCTGTCACTTTTTTCACCGTTTGATGATATGATTTTTCTAGTGTTTTGTCATCAGAAGCTTGAACTTTCGCAGCGATTGTGCCATCTTCTTCATTGACAAATAGGCGCCAAATACGATCTAAGAAGCGACGTGCTCCGTCCAAGCCATTTGTTGACCATGCAACAGATGCTTCAAGTGGACCCATAAACATTTCATATAGACGTAAAGTATCAGCACCGTGTGAAGAAATGATTTCATCCGGGTTCACGACATTCCCTTTTGATTTAGACATTTTTTCGTTACCTTCACCAAGAATCATCCCTTGGTTAAATAATTTATGGAATGGCTCTTTCGTGTGTACAACACCTAAATCGTATAATACTTTATGCCAGAAGCGAGCATATAGTAAGTGTAATACGGCATGCTCTGCCCCACCGATATAAATATCAACTGGTAACCAACGTTTCAGTAATTCTGGATCTGCGATTGCTTCTTTATTTGTTGGGTCAATATAACGAATGAAGTACCAGCTAGAACCTGCCCACTGTGGCATCGTATTCGTTTCGCGACGACCTTTTTTGCCTGTTTCAGGATCAACAACATTTACCCATTCAGAAATGTTCGCTAACGGAGATTCACCCGTACCAGAAGGACGAATATTATCTGTTTTTGGTAGTACTAATGGTAATTCTGATTCCGGTACTGGCGTCGTTGTACCATCTTCCCAATGAATCATCGGGATTGGCTCACCCCAGTAACGTTGACGAGAGAATAACCAGTCGCGAAGACGGTAAGAGATTTTCTTCTCTCCTACACCTTTTTCTTCAAGCCATTGAATTGCCTTAGCAATACCTTCCTCTTTGTTTAAACCATCAAGGAAGTCAGAGTTAATATGTTTACCATCACCTGTGAAGGCTTCTTTGCTAATGTCTCCACCTTCAAGGACAGGAATAATTTCTAAACCAAATTCTGTAGCGAATTCATAGTCGCGCTCATCATGTGCTGGAACCGCCATAATTGCACCAGTACCGTATGATACTAATACATAGTCCGCAACCCAAATCGGCATTTTTTTACCGTTAATCGGATTAATTGCATAGGCACCTGTGAATACGCCTGTTTTTTCTTTCGCTAAATCTGTGCGTTCTAAATCAGATTTCAATTTTACTTTATCTAAATAAGCTTCAACAGCTTGTCGTTGTTCAGCAGTTGTAATTTGATCCACTAATTTATGCTCAGGTGCAATCACACAGTATGTAGCACCAAATAATGTATCAGGACGAGTTGTAAACACTGTGAAGTTTTCATCTGTTCCTTCTATATCAAATGTTACTTCTGCCCCTTCTGAACGACCAATCCAGTTACGTTGCATATCCTTAATAGACTCTGGCCAATCAACTTCCTCTAAGTCATCGATTAAACGATCAGCATAGGCAGTAATTTTAAGCATCCATTGCTTCATCGGACGACGTTCTACAGGGTGACCACCACGCTCTGATTTTCCATCAATAACTTCTTCGTTGGCAAGTACTGTTCCAAGTGCTGGACACCAGTTTACAGCTACTTCATCTACATAGGCTAAACCTTTTTTATAAAGTTGGATAAAGATCCATTGTGTCCATTTATAATATTCTGGATCTGTTGTGTTAATTTCACGATCCCAATCATAACTAAAGCCAAGCTCTTGGATTTGACGCTTGAATGTCGCAATATTTTTCGCTGTAAATTCAGCTGGGTCATTTCCTGTATCTAGTGCATATTGTTCTGCTGGTAAACCGAATGCATCCCACCCCATAGGATGTAGGACGTTATAGCCTTGCATGCGCTTGAAGCGTGAAAGGATGTCTGTCGCTGTGTAACCCTCTGGATGTCCTACATGAAGACCTGCACCAGATGGGTACGGGAACATATCTAATGCGTAAAATTTTGGTTTTTCTGTTTCATTTACAGTTTTGAAAGTTTTGTTATCAGCCCAATATTGCTGCCACTTTTTTTCTATTTGTTGATGATTAAAACTCATTATTTTTCCTCCTTTGAATGCGTCATACTTTTCACTTAAAGAATTGACAAAATATTTAAAAAATAAAAAAACTCGCCCCTTTCTTAGTCAGAAAGGGACGAGAGAATTCGTATCTCCCGCGGTACCACCCACATTAGTGATTACACTCGGCTCTTGCTTCCTTAACGCGGAAATGAACGGCACGCGCTATTTCGCGCGGGCAGACTCAGAAGGCGAGTTCAATTTGCTTTCCTACTAGCTCCCACCAACCGCTAGCTCTCTAAAAAGAACCACAAATTTACTATTCCTAAATCGCTGTCTTTACAAGTATTGCATTTATTCTAATGGAAAGTACTAAAAAGCACAAGACTTTGTTTACATACTACCCATTTTTGAACAATTCAATGCCTATTTGTGAAACTGCAGCTATTTTAAACTATGAGAAAGCTCCGTAAAAATAACGCCTAGCGCATAAGCACCAGCATCCGGATAACCTAGGCTTCTTTCACCAACTGTACCAGCGCGACCCATACGAGCAACGATTTCTTTTGTATATTCCGCTCCTTTAACAGCAGCCTCTGCTCCTTTTTCAAAGGCAGTTTTAAAATCCGCACAAGCAAAAGCACTTTCTGTCCAAACATTTACACAAGGTACAAGTGCATCTACAAGCGTTTTATCGCCTACCTCTGCCCCTCTTCCGAAAGAACGCTCACCAATAGACTGTATGCCTTTAAGCGCTGCTTGTAACATTTCAGCAAACTCTCCGACCGTTAATTCCATTTTTCCTGCTACAGTTTTCCCCGCAGCTCGGAAAGCCCCTCCCCAAATGGGTCCAGAAGCGCCTCCACAATGCTCCATAATCACCATAGAACAAGCATCAAGGAAAGTCCCAATAGTTAAATGTTCCTGACCTACAATCGAGCCCCATTCTCGTTTTAATTGCTTAAATCCTTTAGCGACGCTCATTCCGAAATCGCCATCACCTGCATGTGTATCTAATTCGCAGAAAGGTACTTCGTTCTTGATAATAATTTCGCTCATTTTATCTACGAGATAAATCATATTATTTAATGTGATGACCTCACTCTTGATAATAGCGTGCTCTTCCACTGTTTCCGTCTCAAAGAAAACTCGTTTCTCTTCTATATTGTCATGAATATCTACGTATTCTACACTATCAACGGGTCCCTCTACCTTAAATGCAGGTGTATTACATTCTTTCGATAGTAATGTTTTCAGCTCATTATCTAGTTTCATTACTGTTAAAGATATCCCAGCCATATCAATACTAGTCATGTAATTGCCGACAAACGTTCTATTGATTCGTATCTTTCTTTTACTTAATTCTCTAGTAACTGCATTGTTAAACAGATAAAGTTCTTGAAGCGGTGTACCGCCAAAGCCATTTACTAGAACAGCAATTTCAACACCTTTATCTAATGCTAAATCTTTCACAAGGTCATTTGTCATACGAATAGCTAATTCATCTGCAGCCATAACTTTTTCACGTTTTCTCCCGGGCTCTCCATGAATACCGACGCCATATTCCATCTCATCTTCACCCAATTTAAAAGTCGGTGATCCACTAGCTGGAACCGTACAGGAAGTTAGTGCTAGACCAATTGTTCGAACATTTGCCGCCGCTTTTTCCGCAACAGCTTTCACCTGCATCAAATTCATACCTTCTTCTGCTGCCGCACCAGCGATTTTATGCACTAACACAACCCCTGCAACGCCGCGTCTTCCTACTGTATAAAGACTATCCTCTACTGCAATATCATCATTTACGCGGACGTACTCTACTCGAATGCCATCCTCAGTAGCTAAGTAGGCACCATTTTTAAAGTTCATAATATCTCCGCTGTAATTTTTAATAATGAGCAATGTACCTTTTTTGCTGGCTGTTGCTTTAATCGCTTGATATACCTGTATTTGCGAAGGAGAAGCAAATACGTCACCGCATACTGCAGCATCAAGCATTCCTTTCCCTACCAATCCGGCATGTGCCGGTTCATGTCCACTACCGCCTCCGCTAATTAAAGTTACCTTATTGTCATTCATTTCTTTTTTCTTAATTATTTTATATTTTTTTAACAACTCAAGTTCCGGATGAGCCATAACCATACCATTGCACATTTCCATAACGAGAGTTTCAGGTTGATTTATAATTTTTTTCATTTTTATTCCTCCCCAGTAAGCTTGGTTACATTGTTCATAGCCTATCCATACTTCTATAATTATTCATAGGCGATTTCTGCTATGATTTTGAAAGCATATTCTTATTCATTATAGCAAAATGAAAGCGCTTTATCTCAGAAGGACAAAATGAACGATTTGTCTAAAGACACTCGGCTTTTTTATGTTGTAGAGATGATCGTCATGACCTCTCAAGCAGTTAGAGGCTCTTTGCGAAAGCCGAATTCTTTCAAATAAATTAAGAAAACCCGAACAATGGCAAAACACCGTATGAGTGTTCTTGTCATTTGTTCAGGTTTTACTTTAACTAAAATACTTTTGTCCCAGCCCTCTTGTACATGTTACTTCGCTTTCGTTGAGAATAATTTACTGCCCGTTAACGCGGGATAATTCCTGACATTCACGAAAAGCAAAATGCTCACATCCAATACATTTATTTGTATCTAAATAACTTAAAGCCTTATTAATCGCTTCTCCTGTATGCTGATAGAAATTATCTTCACCAATTTCAGCATATAAACCATTTTTTTGTAGTGCCAATTCCACTTCATCTTGCACACCTGTAACTAAAATAGTGCCACCTTGAGCTTTAAAATTCCGGATGACATTACCAAAATATGTCTCACCTGTCGTATCCAAAAAGGGTACTTTACTCATCCGTAAGATCAAAACTTTCTGTTGTTGTTGAATGGAATTTACTATGGCCTCCTCAAAAGTTTGAGCTGCGCCAAAGAAAAGAGGACCTTCAATTGTATAAATACTAATTTGTGGACAGTCACGTTTCTGATGAACAACATGTGATTGTACCTTTCCACTTTCTTTCGAATGATCCGGTAATACTTTTGTTACGACAAGCTTTTCGCTCATACGCTTTGCAAACAATATGACCGCTAACACAAGTCCAACCTCTACAGCTAATGTTAAGCTTGTAAAAACAGTCAGTAAAAACGTAATCATTAAAACGAGGGAATCGCCAGATTTTAATTTAACGATATGCGCAAAATGCTTTTGCTCACTCATATTCCAAGCTACAACCATTAAAACTGGAGCCATACTTGCTAATGGAATATGTGAAGCAAAGGGCGCTAGTATTAATAAAGTGACTAAGACAAATACACCGTGAATTACCCCTGATATTGGTGATACGGCACCTGTTTTAATATTTGTTGCAGTTCGAGCAATAGCCCCTGTCGCAGGGATTCCTCCAAAGAAAGGAGTGACGATATTAGCAATCCCTTGACCAACAAGTTCTCGATTACTATTATGTTTTGTATTTGTCATACCATCTGCTACTACTGCCGATAGAAGTGATTCAATGCCACCTAACATGGCGATCACAAAGGCTGGTCCAATAAGTAGCTGTATGCGCTCTAATGTGATATCTGGAATTGCAAAATTCGGTAATGTATTTGGAATTTGACCATAGGCCGTTGCGATTGTGGCAACTTGTCCAGAAAAAAAGAACGTTGCAACTAATGTGGAAACAACAATGCCTGCTAACGCCCCTGGAACTTTGGGTAAAACTTTAGGTGTTATCAAAATAATGATGAGACTAATGATTGCTGTTAAAATACTATAAAAGTTTGTTGTGCCAATATGCATAACAATTTCTTTTACATTGTCAATAAAATACTCATGTCTTTTAATATTAGTCAAACCTAAGAAATTAGCGATTTGGCCTGTAAAAATAATAACTGCAATTCCTGCTGTAAATCCTATTGTCACGGGACGCGGGATAAATTTTATTAATGAGCCAAGTTTAAATATCCCCATTAAGCACAAAATAATTCCGGCCATTAACCCAGCGATTAGTAAGTTTTCATAGCCATACGAAATGACTACCCCTAGCAGAATTGGCACAAACGCACCTGTAGGTCCCCCGATTTGATATTTCGAACCACCCAAAAGAGAAATAAGTATTCCAGCAATAAAAGCTGTATATATTCCATACTCAGGCTTAACACCTGACGCAATAGCAAAGGACATTGCCAGCGGTATTGCCACTATCCCGACAATGACTCCTGATATTAAATCTTTTTTCAAATGATGAACAGAATATCCTTCATATCGTCCTGTAAACAGTGACTTCATCTATAAATCTTCCCTTCAAAATAATAAGCAAGGTAAATGTTTAATAAGAACACAGTCTACAAAATTTACATATCCTCTTCATTATTTTCGTTAATCGTCATTTCTTCTAATCTTGAAATTGTATTTATCAAATGATTGTTGAAAATATCCTTTGCAACACCAAGTAATTCCCCAATCATCGGATCGCTTAAAGAATAGTAAACTTTTTTCCCCTCTTTCGTCCCATGCACAATATTTTTGCCTCGTAATACACTTAATTGCTGAGAAACAGCTGAGCCCTCTTTTTCTAAGCAGCTTTGAATTTCATTGACATTTTTTTTACCATCTACTAGTAATTCTAGAATTCTAATTCGTAATGGATGTGCTAAAGCTTTAAAAAAATCTGCCTTAAATTGCTGCAAGCTCTCTTCCACATAAACCCCTCCAAGCAACTTCATTATCATATATTCAAATATTTGAATATGTATGATAGATTGTACGCCACAATTTGTTAACTTTCAATATCAACTATTAAAAAACGAGCAAAAAATGTGTTTCCCACACATTTTTTGCTCGCTTTGAAAATATTTTTGTTAAATTTAACTATTAATCTGTCACTGTTTTCTTGTTTCGTAAAGGATAATCATAGATAAGGCATGGAATAATCGCAAACAATACAATAATTACTAGCATTAATACGAGTGCAATCATGCCAAACTGGTCAACCATAATACCACCAAATAGAGGGCCAATCATACGACCTGTAGTTGCCGCACTATTAATAATCCCTTGATAAAAGCCCTGACGCCCTTTTGGTGCAAGCTGATTGGCGATGGTAGGTAAAGCAGGCGTATAAAACATTTCACCAAAAGTTAGCACAACCATTGCTGCTCCAAACATTTTAAAATCACTCGCAAATGCAATGATGCCAAAGGATATTGCGATCAAGGTAACGCCAAAAACTAATTGACGCTTCAATTTATTTTCCCAACGTTTCACTAGCGGTGCAATTAGCGGTTGCCCTAAAACGATAAGTAGGCCATTAATTGTCCAAAGTAAGCTGTACTGTTTCAACCCTAATCCTAAATCTTGCGTGTAGGAAGAAATAGTCGCACTCCATTGTGAATAAGCTAGCCAGCATAATACAGAGGATGAACTAATAATTAATAGTGCATAAAACGGTGCTTTATTAATAATTCGCTTACTTTCACTCACGACATTCTTCGGTGCAATGCTTCCCTCTTCAAATCGTTTAAAAGTAAAAAACGCTATAAAAAAGAACAATATATACATAGCTAAGTTGACAATGAAGACGTAGTCAAATTTGTAATCAGCAACAACACCGGCAAGTGCAGGACCAATCGCCACTCCTACATTTTGAGCTAAATAAATTGCGTTAAAAGCCTTTCGTCCGCCCTCAGGCCACGCAGTTCCAGCTAAAGCAAACATTCCTGGGAAAACAATACCCCCACTAAAGCCAAGTATCGTTAAAATCCACACATAATGTGGCCAGCCGTGCCAAATCGTTAAAGCTACTAATGAGGAAATTGTCAAAAGAATGCCCAACATTGTTGATTTATAGCCACCTATTCTATCAAATAAGTAACCACCTAAGAGATTTCCTAATACGCCGGCAGCAGAATTCAACATCAACACAAAGCCCGCCATCGCAAGTGATTTCCCTAAATAATCGTGCATATAAATGGCGTTTAAAGGCCATAAAAATGAGTTGCCTGTTGTGTTCACAAACATTCCGATAATTAAAAACCAAACACTTTTTGGCATAGAACGACCTCCATTGTTTCGCTACTCTAAATAGTTAGTTTATGTTGAAAAATACAAAAGCACAAGAAAAATAAATTTACTCTTTTTACTTAGGCTTTAGAATAATGTAGGTTTCGTTCGGTACTCCTCATGATTTGCTCGGAGTCATTCACATAAATCATGACGGAAGCACTAGAAACGTGATAAAATATAATGTTAGAGGAGTGAAATAAATGACAGAGACAAACTTTCCTTTTCCTTCAGATGGGAAAAGATATTATACATGGAATCGCTATTTACGTGAGCAATTTGGTCATAAAGTTTTTAAAGTAGCACTAGACGCAGGCTTTGACTGTCCAAATCGCGATGGTACTGTTGCCTTCGGAGGTTGTACGTTTTGTAGTGCCGCAGGTTCAGGTGATTTTGCAGGCAATAAAGTTGATCCTATCGAGGTACAATTTGCTGAAATTCGTGACAAAATGCATCAAAAATGGAAAGACGGCAAATATATGGCCTACTTCCAGGCATATACAAATACACATGCACCACTTCCTGTATTAAAGGAAAAATTTGAAGCTGCGTTGGCTCAAGAGGGTGTTGTTGGATTATCCATTGCAACGCGCCCAGATTGTCTACCAGATGATGTAGTTGAATATTTAGCTGAATTAAACGAGCGTACCTATTTATGGATTGAGCTCGGACTTCAGACTGTGCATGAAAAAACCGCAAATCTTATCAACCGCGCCCACGATTATGCAACATATGTGGAAGGAGTTAACAAGCTACGAAAGCATGGTATTCGCGTATGCTCGCACATTATTAATGGTCTTCCACTTGAGGACTATGACATGATGATGGAAACTGCTCGTGAAGTTGCAAAACTTGATGTACAAGGCATTAAAATTCATTTACTACACCTTTTAAAAGGTACACCAATGGTTAAGCAATATGAAAAGGGCATGTTAGAGTTTTTAGATCAGGACGTTTATACAAAGCTTGTAGCAGATCAACTTGAAATTCTACCACCGGAAATGGTTATTCACCGTATCACAGGCGATGGACCAATTGATTTAATGATTGGCCCAATGTGGAGTGTTAATAAATGGGAAGTATTAAATGGCATTGATGCTGAGCTTGAACGACGTGGAAGCTGGCAAGGGAAATTTTATCGTGCTGAGGTAGCCAAATGAAGCTACAACGTGTTTTACAATATGCACAACAGCTAATAACAGATACAGTTGAAGAGGGAGACACTGTCGTAGATGCCACAGCGGGTAACGGCCACGACACATTGTTTTTAGCACAGCTTGTCGGCGATGAAGGGCAAGTGTATGCATTTGATGTTCAAAAGAGCGCTGTTGATGCAACTCTCCACCGCCTTTTAGATAATGGCTTAGAGCACCGTGCCCTTATTTTGCATAGAGGGCATGAAGAAGTAGCCAACTATGTACACAAGCCGGTAGCTGCTGCCATTTTCAACCTTGGGTATTTGCCTGGTAGTAATCACGACATCGTTACACAGCCAAATACAACGATACAAGCAATTGAAGATTTGCTAAAGCTGCTCAAAATCGGTGGTCTTATTGTCCTTGTCATTTATCACGGTCATCCTGGTGGTAAGGAAGAACGGGATGCAGTGATAGAATATGTCAGTCAACTTCCCCAAAAATATGTACATGTATTAAAATACGAGTTTCTAAATCAACAAAATGATCCACCCTTTGTGATAGCTTTAGAGAAAATGAAAGATTACTCGTAAAGTTAAATAGAACGTTTCGATATAAGGCGTGATTCCGATAGAACATTGGAATCAGCCTTTTAATTTTGACAAGAAAATATCCCCCGATGGCGCGGGGGATAGGGAGGAGTACTTAATTATTACTTTCATGTCAAATTACCTTAATTAACTTCGCTTAGTTAGATTTTAAAAGTGTTTGTTGTTTCATTGCATCCACATATCGTTGATTGACTTTATCCCAATCGACAGTATTCCACCAATTCGTAACAAATTCAGGTCGGCGATTTTGATATTTCAAATAATATGCATGTTCCCATACATCAATAACGAGTAACGGAATTTTCCCTTCTTTTAAAGGTGTGTCTTGGTTAGCTGTACTCATAATGGTTAATTGTTCGCCATCTAGCACTAGCCAGCCATACCCACTTCCAAAGCGGGCAATTGCTGCTTTAGAAAGCTGATCCTGAAAATTATCAAACGTTTTAAAATAATAATCAATCGCCTTTCCCATATCTGCAGTCGCTTTGCCACCACCACAGGGACTCATCAATTCCCAAAATAAACTGTGGCAATAGTGACCTCCACCATTATTTTGTACAGCTGTTTGAATGTCAGCTGGAAGTACATCAAGATTGCGTAATAAATCCTCTAATGACAGATTTCGCAAGTCTTTATGACCTTCTAAGACCGCATTTAAATTATTTACATACGTAGCATGATGCTTAGAATGATGAATTTCTAATGTTCTAGCATCAATATAAGGCTCCAACTGATCATAATCATATGATAGTTTCGGTAAATGAAACACAGTCATCTTTTCACCTCCTCCCAAAAAGTTTCTTAAAGGAAAGATAATTTCCTTAAAACAAAATATACCTTCTTTTTCTATTGCAGTCAACAGAAAATTTATTTTCTTTTATAAAATCAAAAAAGCTATCTAATAGACTATTAAAATCTATTAGATAGCTTTCTCTTTTTTATCTATTTATTTTTACGTTTGTCATTATAGTCTATCCAGAAATCTGCTCCTTTAATTCCTAGTTTACGAGGATCAAAAACAGGATCTTTTCCTTCTTTTTTCTGTTTCTCATAGTCCTTTAAAGCGACTATAGCAGGCTTCATAATAATTAATATCGCTAAAACGTTAATCCAAACCATTAGACCTAGCCCAACATCCCCCATTGCCCAAGCAAGATCGGATGTACGGATTGTACCGTAAAATGCAGAAATTAAAATTGCAAATTTAGCCAGCCATATGACGACTTTTTCTGTACCTCCTGAGAATAAATAAGCTACATTCGTTTCTGCAATGTAGTAGTATGCCATAATTGTTGTAAAAGCAAAGAAGAATAAGGCAATCGCTACGAATGGTCCACCAAACCCTGGTAGTGAAGAGTCAACCGCATATTGTGTGTATGCTGCGCCTTCTTTAATACTTTTCGCAAATGTAATTTGTTCTTCTCCAGTTAATTCGCCTTTATTGAAATCACCAACATAAACAAATGTATCAGCGCCCGCTTTTTCATCGTGTACATTATACATACCCGTAAATAAAATCATAAATGCTGTAGCTGAACAGATTAATAGCGTATCAATATACACAGAAGCTGCTTGAACGATACCTTGTTTAGCAGGGTGTGATACTTCTGCTGCCGCTGCCGGATGCGCGCCTGTCCCTTGACCGGCTTCATTCGAATAAATTCCACGTTTAACACCCCATGCAATAGCAGAGCCAATAACACCACCAAAGATTTCATGCGCACCAAATGCGCTAGAAAAAATTAATGAAAATACAGCTGGTACTTCTTTAATATTCATGACAATAATGACGATGGCCATCAAAATATATGCTAATGCCATAAACGGTACAATGACCTGTGCAGCATTGGCAATCCATTTTACACCACCGATAATAATCGTACCTAATAGTACGACAATAATAAGTCCTGTTATCCAAGTCTTAACATCGAAAGCGTTTTCAACTGCTGTCGCAATTGCATTCGATTGAACACCAGGCATCAAAATTAACATGGCAGCTAATGCGGCAACAGCAAAAATAACTGCAAACCACTTTTGCCCCATTCCTTTTTCTATGTAAAAAGCTGGCCCGCCACGATATTCTGTATCTTTCTCTTCTTTATAAATTTGAGCCAACGTAGACTCCACGTAAGCAGTTGCCGCACCGATAAAGGCGATTGCCCACATCCAAAAAACAGCACCAGGTCCCCCCATCCCGATTGCTGTAGCAGTACCGGCAATATTACCTGTACCTACTCGACCAGATAATGCAATAGACATCGCTTGGAAAGAGGAAATCCCCTTATCCGATTTTTCGCCTTTAAACATTAAAACAAACATATCTTTAATGTGTCTTACTTGTAGGAACCGTGTAATGATTGAAAAGAAGAGCCCAATTAACAAAATGCCATAAATAAACCATGGTCCCCATAAAATCTCATTAATTTTCCCAACAATTGTTTCCATCTTACCCCTCCAATTTGAAAAGCATCACTTTAAGTCATTATAGTATTACACTTTTCTGAAAATTACAACATTATATTTAAGAAACAAAAAGTTAGTAATTTTTCTAGTTAATTGGAGAGGAAATTCACTATTCAATTATATAGCCAATTCTTCGCAGAGCATTATTAATAAAATCTCGTATATAAACAAAAATCTCGTCACGCTCTACTTCATGAAATAGATTATGATAACAGTTTGTCCATTCTTTGAATTGAAACTCTGTAAATTCCATCTGATAAAGCCAATTTCTTGTTTGTTTAGTTTCAGTAATATTATCTTTTTCAGCTGTCATAACTAACATCGGCCTATTTGGGAATTCAGCCTTAGGCAATAACACTAAATTGCGCATCATTTGTTGTAGCTCGCGATACCATTTCACTGAAACAACGGATGAAAAAGGAACTTCATCCTTCATCTCATCTCTACCTTCTATACTGCGCGTTAATGATTCTAATGTAATTTCATGGGTCAGTTTCACATTGGCAGTCAAGGCACTTAAACTAGTTAAAGCATTTGAGAGTTTACCTGGCAATAGCTTTAAATGAAGCCATGGTGAAGTTAAAATAATTCCTGCGCATTCATATTTTCGTTTTTGCATGGTATGTAGTAATAGAGTCGCGCCAAGCCCATGTCCTATTAAAAAGACAGGTAAATTATACGAAAATGCATTCTCGATTAAATTTTTTGTATATTTGTTGTATTCTTTAAAATCTTCGTCGTGAATTTTTGAATATCCTACATTTACTCCATGATTAGGTAAATCCCCCATGACTATGTGGAAGCCTTCCAATCTAAGTTTTTCTATAAGCCATGCATACCAACGGTGATTTTCATATGCACCATGAAGAATAGCAACCACAGCCTTTGCTTGTCCATCAGCTTCCCATTTCCACATTTCACATAGTCCTCCTAAAAAAATAATTACACAATGATTATATCGGAATATCTAGATCATTTTAATTTTATATTTCCATCATGTTGCGTATTTGATACGATAATATTACATCATAGAAAGAAAAGAGGCGATACTCATGATCTATCCATTTAAAGGTAAAAGACCCAATATCGATCCTTCTGTTTTCATTGCTGATTATGCAACAGTTACTGGCGACGTTACAATAGGTGCTGAAACAACCATTTGGTTTAACACAGTTATTCGAGGAGATGTATCACCAACAATTATAGGAAAAAGAGTTAGTATTCAAGACCTCTGTTGCTTACATCAAAGCCCCAAATATCCACTCATTATTGAAGATGAAGTAACAGTAGGACATCAAGTAACTTTACATAGCTGTACGATTCGAAAAAAAGCCTTAATAGGTATGGGCTCTATAGTATTAGACGGAGCGGAGATTGGAGAGGGTGCATTCATTGGGGCGGGTAGTCTAGTTCCTCCAGGTAAAGTAATTCCTCCAAATAGCTTAGCACTTGGCCGTCCTGCAAAGGTTGTAAGAGAATTAAATGATGAAGATAAAGAAGATATGGAACGCATCATACGTGAATATGTAGAAAAGGGGCAATACTATAAATCTCTTCAACCAAAAAATTAATATAACTAAATCAAAGCAGTTCCACGTTTTCTTGGGTAACCGAACCCTCCATGATTATGATTAGGAGCTTATTTTTTTCGTTAAAAAACAGTGAAAGGGGCTATAAGAATATTGAGCCCCTTTCTGTAATAGTATTTTTAAATATTTTCCAAACACTTCATTGCTTTAGCTAAATAGTTTATAAACCTGCTTTTTCTTTTAATGCGTCAGCTTTGTCTGTTTGTTCCCAAGGTACATTTAAATCTGTACGACCGAAGTGACCATATGCGGCAGTTTGCTTATAAATAGGACGACGAAGGTTAAGCATTTTAATAATCCCCGCTGGGCGTAGATCAAATAGCTCGCGTACCCATTTTACAATTTCACTTTCCGTAACTTTTCCTGTTCCAAATGTATCAACAGCAATAGATACAGGTTGAGCAACACCAATCGCATAAGCTAGTTGTACTTCAGCTCGATCAGCTAAACCAGCAGCTACGATATTTTTCGCCACATAGCGTGCTGCATATGCCGCTGAACGGTCTACCTTAGTTGCGTCCTTACCTGAGAAAGCACCTCCACCATGACGTGCATAGCCACCGTATGTATCAACGATGATTTTACGTCCAGTTAAACCAGCATCCCCTTTAGGACCACCAATTACGAATCGGCCAGTTGGGTTAATGAAATATTTAGTATCGGCATCTAGTAATTCACTTGGAACAACTGGAGCAATAACGAATTCTTTTAAGTCTGCTTGAATTTGCTCAAGTGTAGCTTCTTCATCATGCTGTGTTGAAATTACAATCGTATCAACGCGTACTGGTACATTGTTTTCATCATATTCAACCGTTACTTGCGTTTTTCCATCTGGGCGTAAATATGCTAATTCACCAGATTTACGTACTTCCGTTAAACGACGAGCTAATTTATGCGCTAAACTAATTGGTAATGGCATAAGCTCTGGCGTTTCGTTACATGCATAACCGAACATTAAACCTTGGTCACCTGCACCAATTGCTTCAATGTCAGCGTCTGTCATAGAACCTTCACGCGCCTCTAATGCTTGGTCAACTCCTTGGGCAATATCAGGTGATTGCTCGCCAATCGCAACAAGTACTGCTAGGTTTTCAGCATCAAAGCCATACTTCCCACGTGTATAACCGATTTCTGCTACAGTATCACGAACGATACCTTTAATATCTACATAAGTAGAAGTAGTAATTTCTCCTGCTACTAACGCTAAGCCTGTTGTTACTGTTGTTTCACACGCTACACGCGCGTTTGGATCTTCTGCTAAAATAGCATCTAAAATGGCATCCGAGATTTGGTCACAAATTTTGTCTGGATGTCCCTCTGTTACACTCTCTGATGTAAACAGTCGACGGTTTGTCATTTGATTTTCCTCCTATTACTTTTACAAATAATATTTGCGAATTAATACGGTACTCATTACCCATGTCAAGTTCGCCCATAAGGATTGAACTCTCAAGCCGTTGTTGCTGTCGTTGCACTTTCGCACAGTAAACATTTGTTACAGTCACTACGCTTTCGCACAACTAAACAGCTGCTGCTTTTAACACGAGGATTTTCGAAAGATCCGTCATTATAATAAGGAAAGGACTGTATACTTACCTTTAATTCGTTTTTAACAATAAAAAAATCCTTTTCTCACGCTTACTTAACATGAGGAAAGGAATAATGACTTCGTAACCTTTCACTCTTATCGTTCAAGGGAGTTTCCCCTTGCATCAGATTGGCACCAGCGCATGTCGTGAAATAGTTCATGCAGGTTGCCGGGTTTCACAGGGCCTGACCCTCCACCAGCTCGGGATAAGAGTATCCGTTCAATATCTCATAATACGTAAATGGTCGAACATTGTCAAATATTTTTATCTTCTTCCAGCGAATGTCTGACGCTACGTTAGCATGCTTTCATGCGAAAACCATTTAAAGTCTCTGGACGAAATTATGCTGTGGCATAATTGAATGTATTCTTATAAAGAAAGTATGGGCTTTATGCAGCAAGGAATTTGGCTTATGCTGTAAATTAAAACAAAATAATCCCTACTCTCCACCTCACATCATGTGTTAACATATGTGTAACCCTTTACAGTACATTTTGTAGCAAAAGCAAGGCGTTAGCTACAGAACATGTGGTGGATGAATATGATTGAGCCCCTTTTTAGTCGAAGACACGCTCCAACTATAAAAACAAGCTAAAACTTCACATCCTGTGCGAACCCCATGTCAGCCAAGCTTCCAAACACAATTTTGCTGTGTCGAAAGTGAATGTGTGATCACTTATAAATAGGGTAAAAAGCATTATCAAAACGAATCAATTTACTTTTTGTCGTTTTCTTGAAAAGTAATAAAATCTGAAAAATAATTTCTGAATTAGTATAGATTATTTAAGCAATTGTGTTATACTATTTTTGAAATTAAGAAAATCTCCCTCAGACTCAAGGGAATACTATAAAAAAGGATGGTATTTAATCGATGAATTCAGTAGAAATTGCAAACGAACTGAAGGAATTATTAAACGGCGGTAACATTAATGTTCAACTTTCAGTACCACAATTAGCTGAAAAAGCAACATCTCGTGGTGAAGCTATGTTAACAGTAGATGGCGCAGTTCGTGCAGAAACTGGCAAATACACTGGTCGTTCACCTAAAGATAAATATACGGTAGAAGAAGAGAGCACAAAGGATAAAATTGACTGGGGAAAAGTTAACCGACCAATTTCTTCTGAAGTGTTCGATAACTTATATGTAAAAGTAGTAAAATATTTAAAAGAACGTGACGAATTATTCGTATTCAAAGGCTTTGCTGGTGCTGACAAAGATTCACAATTAAGCATCCAAGTAATCAATGAATACGCTTGGCACAATCTTTTCGCTCATCAATTATTTATCCGTCCAACTGCAGAAGAATTGGCTTCTCATGTTGCTGACTTCACAGTTATCTCAGCTCCTAACTTTAAAGCAGATCCTGCTATTGATGGTACTGCTTCTGAAACATTCATCATTGTATCACTTGAAAAGAAAATTATCCTAATCGGTGGTACTGAATACGCTGGTGAAATCAAAAAATCTATTTTCGGTATTATGAACTACTTGTTACCACAGCAAGGCATCCTTTCAATGCACTGCTCAGCAAACGTTGGTGAAGCTGGAGATGTTGCATTATTCTTCGGTTTATCTGGTACTGGTAAAACAACTTTATCAGCTGATCCTGACCGTAAGCTTATCGGTGACGATGAACACGGTTGGTCTGATAACGGTGTATTCAACATTGAGGGCGGTTGCTATGCAAAAACAATTAACCTTTCTGCTGAAAAAGAACCAGAAATCTACAACGCAATCCGCTTCGGTTCTGTTCTAGAAAACGTAGCTGTTGATCCAGAAACTCGAGTTTGTGACTATGATGATGGTTCATTAACAGAAAATACGCGTGTAGCTTATCCAATTCAATACATCGAAAATATTGTTGATCCATCTGTTGCAGGTCACCCAAAAACAATCATCTTCTTAACAGCTGATGCATTTGGTGTATTACCTCCAATCAGTAAATTAACAAAAGAGCAAGCAATGTACCACTTCCTAAGCGGTTTCACATCTAAACTTGCTGGTACAGAACGTGGTGT
Organism: Lysinibacillus sp. NPDC095746; assembly: GCF_044763535.1. NCBI lineage: Bacteria > Bacillati > Bacillota > Bacilli > Caryophanales > Bacillaceae > Lysinibacillus > Lysinibacillus sp. NPDC095746. Next base: position 23,364 of record NZ_JBIWGL010000035.1, on the reverse strand, counting down.
AACAGAGCCAGAACCAGTATTCTCTACTTGCTTCGGTTCTCCATTCCTTCCACTTCCAGCAACAGTTTATGCTGAAATGTTAGGTCAAAAAATTGACGAGCACGGTGCACAAGTATTCTTAGTGAACACTGGTTGGACTGGTGGCGAATATGGTACTGGTAGCCGAATGAAGCTTTCTTACACTCGTGCAATGGTACGTGCAGCCATTGATGGCAAATTAACTGCTGTTGAAACAATTAAAGATTCAGTATTCGGTTTAAACATTCCAACTTCTATTGAAGGTGTACCGACAGAAGTGCTAAATCCTCGTGATGCATGGGCAGACAAAGCTGCTTACGATAAAAAAGCTGCTGAACTTGCTGGTTTATTCAACGAAAACTTCAAGAAATTCTCAAATGTTTCTGAAGCTATCACTAAACTTGGCGGTCCATTAAAATAATTTACTAAGCAAAGGGAACGATTTCAGTCGTTCCCTTTTTTTATTTCCCTATTTTCTACTTTTCATATTAGTAACTTTGTGTATAATTCATAATAGTAGTTTTAGGGGGATAGTTATGAAAAAAAAATATAAAGTGATGATTACCGTTATCAGTCTGCTATTAGTATTGTTTGTTGTAGCCGGATTTTTTGCAGGGAATTATTTTTATAATTTTGCCTTAAATCCAAATACTGATAAATCAGATGTGTTTAATGCTCCGCACAATTCTATTGCTGTTAGTCCTAAGGATGCTAAAGAAAAAGAAGAGAGCGAGAAGTGGTTTAAAGACAATTACAAGGACTCTTATATACAGTCTTTCGATGATTTAAAATTACATGCCTATACACTTAAAAATACAAACGAAACAAATAAATGGGCAATTGTTTTCCATGGATATTCATCTGATGGCTCACAAATGACAAAGTATGCTAAGCATTTTTATGAGACAGGCTACAATGTTCTCGTACCTGATGCAAGGGCTCATGGAAAAAGTGAGGGTGACTATATCGGTATGGGTTGGCATGATCGACTTGATGTAGTCTCTTGGATTAATAATGTGATCAGTTCTAATAACAACGCTGAAATTATTTTGTATGGTGTTTCCATGGGAGGTGCTACAGTGATGATGGCCTCAGGAGAGGATCTACCTGGCAATGTTAAGGCTATTATTGAAGATTGTGGTTATTCCTCAGTTTGGGATGAATTCTCCTATCAATTGCAAGCACTCTTTAATTTACCTGAATTCCCCATTATGCAGTTTTCGTCAATTGTAACGAAGTTAAAGGCTGACTATACGCTTGGTGAAGCAGATAGCGTCAAGCAAGTAGCGAAATCGAAAACACCTATGCTATTCATTCATGGAAGTAATGATACATTTGTTCCATCTGATATGCTAGATAAAGTATACGAGGCTGCCAATGTACCGAAGGAGAAATTTATAGTTGAAGGTGCCGGACATAGCCTTGCAGAAAGCGTTGCTGGAGACTCTTACTGGAAAACTATTAATAACTTCCTAGCAAAATATACAGAGTAAATATTTCTACCGTACAGGAAGCACCTGTACGGTTTTTTAGTCTACCTGAGCAATTCTTCGGGCTCGCTGAGCAGTTTTTCAAACAAAAAAGTTCAAAGCGTCATCTACTGACGTTTCATCCATTCACACAGTGCATGTACTGTTGCTCGATTTTCGGCCGGTGGAAACTGATGAGCATGGCGAAGATCATACCATGTTTCATATCTTTTATTAGCTTCCTTTAAATAAAATTCTAATTGTCTCGCATGCTCAATATCTACATTTTCATCACGATAGCCATGAATAATAAGTACTGGAGCTGTAATGTGCTCTATCTCAAAAAGTGGTGTTCGTGCATCATAAGCATCTGGTACACGATTAGGCGTCCCTCCAATAACCCGCTTCATCATCCTGCGCATATCTGTCCGCTCCCAATATGTAGCTGTTGCATCAGATACGCCTGCCCATGTCACAACAGATGTAATATCTCTACGTAAAATAGCAGTCCAAAGCGCCATAATGCCACCACGTGAAAAACCAAAGACATGAATATTATCATTGCAAAACTGTTTTAGCACGTCTACTGCGTATACAGCGTCATACCTATCAGCTCCTGCAAATTCATCTCGACCTTCTCCACCTCGATTGCCACGGTAATATGGAGCAAAAACGATAAAGCCTTGAGCTGCAAATTGCGCGACACGCGAAGGTCTAACCATGCCAATGCTTTGCATGCCTCCCCGTAAATATAAAAAGCCATCATATGTACCCTCTGCCTTAGGTTCAGCTAGTAATCCCTTCACACGTAGGCCATGTGATATATACGTGATTTCCGTTAAACGAATAGCTGGATTAGGCGAAGGATAAGGACGTTTTCCAACGATCTTACCATTGATCATAATGCTTCAACTCCTCCAGCATTTTTTGCATTCCTGCATCCTTCATATGAAAGCTTAAATTTGGATGGTGAGCAAATTCTTCATCCGTTAGCCAAATCATCCCTGAAGTTTCTAAATCGAATTCAATGTCCTCCTGTCCCGCAAACTGCGCGGTAAAGACCGTTTTACAAAATAAAATGTCATCATGAACGGCGTATTCTGCAAACCATCTAAGATTTTTCACATGCACACCAGTCTCCTCAAATACTTCCCTAATTGCTGCCTGCTCCAATGTTTCCCCAGGTTCTTGCTTTCCACCTGGAACCTCGACACCACGTCGTTTATGAATCGTACATAACCACTTATTTTCATGTTTTAATAAAACAAGTACATGCTTAGGCTCCGTGTCTAATTCGCCTCTTTTAAAACTTAAATCCACTTGTAAACCATTTAAATCTGTAAATGTAAACATGCTCTTCAACTCCTTATTCTAAATTCATACACTGAGTCGAATCAGCGTTACCATGATGACCTTTTATTTCACTATAGAGTATTCACGTATGTACAATCAACAAATAAAATTACTAATATTACTTCATTAAACGGTGCGATAGGCGTCTATATAACAAGAGGTAATACGACATCTACTATTATGTTCATTCGATCTCGAATGCCACAAATTATAATGTTTTTTGCCTAAAAACATGTGCCAAGAGAAATTAGCTTTCATCAATAAAAAAAGTCACTGATGTTTTTCAGTGACCCTACCTTTAGACACGTTTATTGAAATATGGAAGTTGTTCAACAAATGCCTTCGTATCCGCATCCCCATACTCATGAACAAGTGCATAGATTTTTTTTAATCGCAAATCAATTTCATCATTTTCTCTATCAAGATGATACTGTATATAGGGCAATTGCGCTCGCCACGCATTTGCGATTTCTAACATTTGCATTTGCTGAAAAATCTTTTCAAATACATCTAATGCTTGGCGATCTATGTTGAGTTCAAAGTTCCACTGTCCTGCATATGGATTTGTATAATACGTTCTATTGGCAAGTGAAAAATATACACGTTGACGATCCATCTCTACAAAACACTCCTTTTACCATAGTATGGTGGTAAAAGGACTGTTTTATTCGCTGGAATGTCAAACTTCCTTCACAACTAAGTAAGATTATCTAATTTATAATAGAAAGTATGAATAAGGAACGGAGTGAATGCCATGAGTTTAATCACACTCTTAGTTGTAGCAGCAATCATCGTAATATTAGTAACGGTCGCGACTATTTTAAGTGTCAACCGTGCGTATGCTTTTAAACATACAGTCGATGATAAACCACAGCAAAGCTTTCATCAAGATGATGACTAGTTCATTTAGTACATTTTTTTAAGACATTCTTTTATAATATTATTAACAAATAGAATTTGGAGTGAACGCAATGGGAGTACCATTACCAATAATCATTATGATCGCAATGATGATGCTTATGTTTGGCGTTTCTGTTATTGTCTTGTTGAAGAAAAAAAGCAATTTCTTTACACAAACTATCGATGCTAAGCCTAAGCAAATCAACGCTCAACAAAAGGATAAACAACTATGAAATATCCCTTTATATGGCTCATTAAGTTTTACAGAAAATTTATATCACCCATGACACCACCATCTTGTCGCTTCCATCCTACATGCTCCTCCTATGGACTTGAAGCTTTTCAAAAACATGGTGCCATTAAAGGATTCTATTTAACAATTAAACGTATATCAAAATGCCATCCGTTTCATCCAGGTGGCTTTGATCCAGTACCTGAAAAATGGCCTTCGAAAAAGAATTAATTTTCGAGGGTCATTTTTTCTTGTGCTTTTTACATATGTGCGTTATTATAGAAACTGTTCAAAAAAACAAATCGTAATGATTACTATTTGAAAGAGGTATACTATAACATGAAAAAAGTAATTTTGTTATTTTTAATTTCAGTTCTTGCCCTATTCACTGCTGCCTGTGGAAATAAAACAGCTACATCCAAACAGTCAGAGACAAAGGATAAATTAACAATTTATACAACTGTCTATCCATTAAATTATTTTGCACAACGAATTGGTGGCGATTTTGTAGATGTTTCATCAATTTACCCTGCCGGCGCCAATGAGCACACATTTGAGCCAACACAAAAAGATATGATGAAATTAGCAGATGCCGATATATTTTTCTATATAGGCTTAGGGCTAGAGGGCTTTGTTGAAAATGCTAAAAAGACTCTAGCTAATGAAGATGTAACAATGGTAGCAACTGCAGATCAGGTTTCAGATGAAAAATTAGCTATGAGCACAGGTCACTCACATGATGATCACGAAGAGGAAGATGGACACGGACATGAGGACCATGATCACGGTAATGTAGATCCACATGTTTGGCTATCTCCAACTATTAGTCAAGACTTAGCACTTTCCATTAAAAACACTCTAGTTGACAAAATGCCAGCACAAGAAGCTACATTTACAGCTAACTACGAGGCATTAGTAAAAGAACTACAAGATTTAGACAATGAATTTAAAGCTATGGCTGATAAAGCGCAAGAGAAAACGTTCTTCGTATCTCATGCAGCATTTGGCTATATCGCAGGACAATACGGCTTAAAGCAAGTTCCAATAGCCGGGTTAAACTCACAAAACGAGCCTTCTCAAAAAGAACTTACGGCGATTGTTGATAAAGCAAATAAATTGCATATTCACTACATTTTATTCGAGCAAAATGTCTCTTCTAAATTAGCTGAAGTTATCCAAAAAGAGGTTGGAGCAGAATCTCTTGTTTTGCATAATTTAAGTGTTTTAACAGCAGATGATGTAAAGAATAATGAAACTTACTTCACCCTTATGAAGAGAAATATTAAAACTTTAAATACTGCAATGAAATAATCGTTTGGACATGAACAAAAATAAATGAGTAAGGAGGTGCCCCGAACAATATAGGGCACCTCCTTTATTATGACGTACTTTTCTTGTGGCATTCTTTTTTCCACTCTATAAATACTAATTAGCCCTTTTTTCTTATGGATAGCATTTTGTGTTATCTTTCGATTACCCTTTACTTGGGCTATATTACTTTCTAAAATGATTGGTTCCCATTCATTTAAATGCACCTGAACAGCATTATCGCTGTTATTACTTTTTAAAAGCAGTCTAGACTGATCTATTAATTGTTTAACTGTTTGTTTATTGTTACTTAAAATGAATAGCCCTTTATCAAAGGCAAAATGACTATCCAATATTGGTTTCGTAACAACTTCAACCTTATCCGTTTTTTGTAAATCACCATAAGCTTCACTTGTAGCAGCTGGGAAACTCGCATAGTCCCAAGAGTGATCCTGAGCTAATTGGCGATCAGACACTAAAAAATAATGATAACGGACCTCCCCCTTACGATCAGGCAATGGATCATCCCATGTAACATCGATATGATACCATTCATTATCAAGCTTCACTAAAACCCAGGCGTGTAATTGTTCCCCTACATTTCCTGGTACATATTGTACCTCAAAGCCTAGCCTCTCTAGCATTCGATAAAGCACTAGAGCATATGCCTGACAAACTCCCTTGTTCTCCGTAAGTAATGTGTAGGGAGAATATTGACTTCCTTTCGTGTCCTTCGAATATTCAGCAGATAGAACGATAAAATCATGTGCAGCCTGTATTTTCTGCAGTTCACTTAATCCATGCATAGGTGTAATAATATTCGTCAAAGTCTGTTCTACGAATGCCTCCTCTTCCTGTGTAATATGATAGGTAAACACAAAACTAATGACAATATTATTGGCATAGCCATCATATTTCCATTTAAAACCAGAAACATTGGCGTAAATATATGGATCCTGAATAGCATGTTTTACAAGCTCTGATAGTTCATCTTTTATTTCCGACGTATTACCAGTATAACGAATATCAAATTCAGTAGATAATTGCATGACTTGTTTTTGAATAAGATGTTGTAGTGTTTCTATTGTATTGGCCGTTGCGATATTCTTTTGTTCATAGTTTGCGAATACTTGCACATGACTCATTTGTAGAACAAATAATATAATGACAACATTATATATATATTTTCTCATATGAGTCTTTCTCCTTTAATAACTAGTTTATGCGTGTAATTTCTTATTATGTTAATGAATGATTAATTTAATCGTAAAAATTTACTAAAAAATGATTCTTAAAACGAATAAAAGAAGCCTTCTTATAAATGAAGGCTTCTTTATAGTGTTAAAAAAACTACTGTTTAAATGAAACAAATGGAAGTATGGCTTTTGAGCAAAATGAGGGGTTTATTTCCGTTTCGACTAGACGCTTTGTCGTGACACTTCGCTTTCTGCGGAGCAAAGCTTCCTGGGGGCGTCCGATGAGCAGCTTCTGAGGATGCTTCTATTTCAACTTTATCTGTAATTTTCACGAACCCCTTGATATTATTCACATTACACCTATCGATAAGCACTCTCAAAGAATTTTCTTCTGGTTTAAACAATTTGTTTAAATAGATAGATCCTTTAAATTTCATCAAATCTTGAAAATTCATTGCTTTACCCCCATTTCGAAAATCGATCTTAAAAAATTAAATCCTTAATGTCAAACACCTATAATGGAGGCTTCTTTTTGTTATTCGTGCATTAATTTTCTACGAAGTAGCTTATTGGCACCGTTTCGAGGGAGCTCGTCCGTAACAATAATATCTTTTGGTATTTTATATTTCGCAAGCTTCTTTTGACAAAATGCTCGTATTTGCTCTACCTGTACTTCTTCTTTTAATACAACAAAGGCGATTGGTACTTGCCCCCAAGCATCATCATCAATGCCACATACTCCCGCTTCTTTAACAGCAGGGTGTGTAAGTAGTACATTTTCGATTTCAGCAGGATAAATATTTTCGCCACCTGATATAATTAAATCAGCCCGACGATCAATGACAAATAAATAACCATCTTCATCTATATAACCAATATCCCCAGTATGAAGCCATCCATCAATCGTTGCAGTTTTGTCGGCAAAACGACCAATATACCCCGGTGTAACATGTGGGCCACGTATGCAAATTTCTCCTTCACCATTGTCATTCGGCTCAGCAATGCGAATTTGATTGAAAAATAACGGTTTTCCCGCGGAACCAATTTTTCGCATCGCATCCTCATTTGCTAATGTTGCAGTTTGTGACGAAGTTTCAGTCATACCATACGTTTGAGCTACAGCTAAATTTAATGCATGCGCTCTCTTTAAATAATCTTCTGGCACTGGTCCACCACCTGCTAGCATCATTTTAAATTTCGGTGAGGCTTTTGCGTTTTTCTTTTCAAGGGTATGTAAAATCCTTTCCAATGTGACAGCGACTACCGACATATGTGTAACCTCGCCATCCATAATATTTTTGGAAATGGCTTCTGCATCAAATTGATCATATAAATGCACTTTATTACCGTACAATAGTGAGCGCACTAAAATAGAAAAGCCACTAATATGAAAAAGGGGTACAGCACATAACCAAGTATCATCCGCATGCAAACCAATATTTAAAACGGATGCCGTTGCACTTGCCTGGTGATTTCCGACAGTTTGACAAACGCCCTTTGGAAAACCAGTCGTGCCAGATGTATACATAATCGATGTCGTTTGGTTTAAAGACCATTCTTTCGTAATATCAATAGCCGCTTCCGTACTTTTTTCTATAGTAGAAAATAAATAATAAGACGTATGTGATGGTAATTTTTCAACATCCTCATCTGCAATTAATACTGCCATAGCTTTCGAATCCTCTAGCTGATAGGCAATTTCATCCTGTGTTAGCCTACGATTTAGCATGACCATTTCACATTGTAAATGCATACACGCGTACATCATAATGACCAAGGAAGGCTTACTCGGCCCCATTATAGCAATACGGTCTCCTTGCTTAATATCCAGTGCTGTAAGTTGACGTGCACGTTTTAACGATAAATCATTTAATTCTTGAAATGTCCAAGTCTGCCCATTATATGTTAAACCGTTTCGTAAAGGTGTTAAATACGCTCGCTGTAAAATCCAATTTAAATACATCTCATTATTCCTCCAATCAGCCTAATCTTACCGCTTTATCGCATCATCCGTCTATTCGGTACTCCGACACGATTTTCTGCTACTTGATTATGCAATTTAGGTCACTTGACATGCTGTCCCTCTGCTAAAGTATGGCTTTCCGTCGCTAATGCATCTTGGTCCGCCGCTAAAACATGGTGTTCCGCTGCTATTGCATCTTGTTCCGTTGCTAAAGCTTCATGTTCCGTCGCTAGCCACAACTTTCCGTCACTCTAGCAAGTTTATCCGTCTCGTCCCTTTAGATATACAAAAAGCTCGTATCTCATTAAGATACGAGCCGTTCAACGTTTCAGTTAATCAAGGGAATCTTGGGAATTGACCGAAATCTGGTTGACGTTTTTCTTTGAATGCGTCACGACCTTCTTTAGCTTCATCTGTTGTGTAGTAAAGAAGAGTAGCGTCACCAGCCATTTGTTGAAGACCTGCTAAACCGTCTGTATCTGCATTCATTGCTGCTTTTAAGAAGCGTAGAGCAGTTGGAGACATTTGTAGCATTTCTTCACACCATTGTACAGTTTCATCTTCTAGTTGTTCATAAGGAACAACCGTGTTAACTAATCCCATATCAAGTGCTTGCTGTGCATCATATTGACGGCAAAGGTACCAAATTTCACGCGCCTTTTTATGTCCGATAATACGTGCAAGATAGCCTGAGCCATACCCAGCATCGAACGAACCAACTTTTGGTCCAGTTTGTCCAAAACGAGCGTTGTCAGCAGCAATTGTTAAGTCACAGACAACGTGTAATACGTGTCCTCCACCGATTGCATAACCTGCAACCATTGCTACTACAGGTTTTGGAATAACACGGATTAAACGTTGTAAATCAAGAACGTTTAGACGTGGGATTTCATCTTCACCAACGTAGCCGCCATGGCCGCGTACTTTTTGGTCTCCACCTGAACAGAAGGCATGCTCACCTTCACCAGTTAAAATGATAACCCCAACATTTTTGTCATCACGTGCACGCGAAAAAGCATCGATCATTTCCATTACCGTTTTTGGTCGGAATGCGTTGCGCACTTCTGGACGGTTGATCGTAATTTTTGCGATACCGTTATAGAACTCATACTTAATGTCTTCATAAGTATGTAAACTTGTCCATTGACGTGTCATTGAATTGCCTCCTAATAATTAAATTCGTCTCGTTCAAAATCGAGGCGATAACGTAAAAATTATATTACGTTAAATACTCCTCTACTATTGTAGCAAACTCAGCGGGATTTTCCACATGAATTGCATGTCCTGCGTCATTTACCGTCGTATGCTTGGCATTTTTTAATAACGCTTTCATTTCTAGTGCGATTTTACAAAATTTCTCATCAAGTGAGCCTGTAATTAATAGAACAGGAAATTCAAGCTTCTCCAATGACATCCAATTCGATGTCTGACTGCCTGTACCAATCCCTCGTAAGCTACCTGCCAAGCCTTCCTCCTTCTGAGAAAGTCGTTCTAATCGAATAGCTTCTTGTACACTATGTGATAAACGCTTTTGAGATTCAAACAAAGGAATGTTCTCCCACGCATTAACAAATGATAACAAACCGTTACTAATTATTTTTTCAGCTAGAGCGTTATCTCTCTGACAGCGTTCAGCACGCTCCTTAGAAGTTCGTAAGCCTGGAGAAGCGCTTTCTAAAATGAGCTTGTCAATACGTTCTGGGTAGAAGGTTGAATACGATAACGCAACTCTTCCTCCCATTGAATAGCCTAGTAGCGTAAATTTCTTGAGCTGTAGCTGGCCAAAAACTTCCTCTAAATCTTGGATTTGTTCTTGCATAGAGAAACGACAAATTTGTTGAGGTATAGCTGTTTGGCCATGGCCAATTAAATCAATGGCAATAACTCGTACACTTGGCAGAGCTTTCGCTAAATTTCGCCATGTAGCTGTACTACCTGTAAAACCGTGCAATGCAACGAGTGTTTGCTCCGCTTCTTCATTCCAGATTTCTACGTATGTTTCAAGCCCTCGAATCATTAGCTTTGCCATGCTTTTAACCCTGCGTTTATGCGATTCCATAACGCACGATGCGCATATACATTTTCCTCTCGATTCGTGAAAATTTCAATTAAGCGCATTGGTCGTTTTTTCATCGTAGTAAACTTTACTGATAGCTCTGAAATATCATCTACTCGTATATAATCCATATCGTACATATTGGCAATATCATGGAATTTAAGGGCTGTTGGCGTACCAAATAAATCTTCATAATGCGCCTCAACTGTAGATTGTGGTAAATAAGAGAAAATACCGCCACCATCATTATTCATAACGATTATTGTCAAATTGCATTCCTGGTATCTTGAAGCAATGAGACCGTTGACATCATGTAAAAAGGCTAAATCACCAATAAGCAGGTAGGTTTCACGATTATTCCCTTGACTAAAGCCCATTGCAGTTGATACGACACCATCAATACCATTCGTTCCACGATTCGCAACAATCCGAATATCCTTCGGTGTCGCCATTAAAAACGTATCAATATCACGCACTGGCATACTGCTACTAACAAAAATATCACTGCCATTCGGAATCAATTTTAGTAATCGACTTACCATTGCTCCCTCATCAATCGCACCGTCAGCATAATGTTCAATATACTCAAGTGCAATATCATTAGCGTCCTGCCACTCAGCTAAATACGCTGTTTCTAGTGCTGTTTCAGAGATTGCTAATTGCGTGAGCCACTCACCAACACTAGCATGAACAAAATGAGTAGACACACCTGTAGAATCACGGAACATCGGATCTTCATCGACAACAATATAAGCATTAGGCTGAGATTTCGTAATAAATTGCATGATAAATTTAGAAACAGGCTGTGCTCCTAAACGTAGCACCGTATCTGGTTCAACTAATGCTTTAAAATCTTCACTTTTCATAATGGCATCATACGTCGTGATCATATAAGGCAGACAATCTTCTGGGACAGACGACCGCATATTAGATAAACTCTCGACAATGACTGGCCATTTTAATTGGCGAATAAAGTCCCACATAATTGTTAAATCTGTACCGAGTGCTAGCTCACCAATAATAATAAAACCTCTTTTGGTTGCACGTAAAATCTCCGATAGCTCTTGTTGAGTCTCCTTTGAAGGTACTAACTGACCCATACTGCTCTGCTTAAATATCGCTTCTGGAAGTTCCTCTTGAAAATCAATCAACAAAGGTTCTCTGAACGGTACATTAATATGCACTGGTCCAAATGGTGCGCTCATTGCCACTGCCACCGCACGTGCAGTATGACGCTCAATAAACGGCAATGTTGGTGTGGCACCATCTGCCAAAGGGAAATCCACGCTCCATTTGACATTTGTACCATATAAATTCGGTTGATTAATAGCCTGAGGTGCACCTACCTCTCGCAATTCATGAGGACGATCAGCTGTAATGACAATTAACGGTACACGAGCATAACTTGCCTCAACAATGGCAGGAAAATAGTTTGCCGCAGCTGTTCCCGATGTACATAAAAGAACAACAGGTTTTGCTGTAGCCTTTGCAATTCCTAGCGCAAAAAAGGCAGCTGATCGTTCATCAACTTGACGATACATATGAAGCTGTTTCGTTGAAGCAAATGCATAAGCTAAAGGTGTCGAACGTGAGCCAGGGCTGACAACAACGTTTTCAACACCAGCTTGTACTAGTGATGCTACCATTTTATAAACATAATCCGTTAATATTTTCCGTTCACTCATGTAATTGTCCTCCTAGCGCACGAAGCATTGGACGGAATTTTACTAATGTTTCCTCATATTCAGATTGTGGCTCTGAATCTGCTACAATACCGCCACCAGCATATAAATAAGCTTTGTCCTTAAGTAAAGCAGCCGAACGAATGGCCACTGCAAATTCCCCATTGCCATCAGCATCTACCCAACCAATTGGAGCAGCATAAAGCCCACGATTCATAGGCTCATACTTACGTATAGCTGCCATTGCCTCTTTCCTTGGCACACCGCCTAAAGCTGGCGTTGGATGCAAAGATTTTGTCAGTTGTAATATTGTTGCCTCATTATTTAACTGACCTTCAACAGGTGTATATAAATGTTGTATATCTCTAATTTTTAGTAAGCGTGGGCCATCAGGTATTGTCATCTCTATACAATTTTTACGGAATGTTTCCGCAATCATATCGACAACATATTGATGCTCGCCACCATTTTTCGCATCATTTAATAAGCTTTGTCCAAAGGCTTCATCTTCCTCTGCTGTCTTACCACGTTTAATAGAGCCTGCCACACAAGATGAAAAGGCTCGTCCCTCTTCTACTTTTACAAGACGTTCAGGGGACGCACCAAAGAACAATAATTGTTGACGTTCTAAACCAAATAAATAGCTCTCTGGCTGCTCATGAATAATTTGTGAGAGTACCTGTGGTGAAGAAACTTGTTCTTTAAATTGCAATGCTAGTGAGCGTGCAATAACGACTTTATCTGCTTTCTTCTGCTTAATCAATGCTGTTACTTGGTCAATCGAAGCTAAATACGCCTCCTTGTATGGCTCAAAGTAACTTGTGATTTCGGGCTTTGAATACGTTTTCACTTCTTTTACTTGAGCTGCATGAATTAAATGATCTCGCTCTTTACGTAGCGCTTCAAATTGAGATGCTGCTTGCTCATTTTTTGAAATAAGATGAATACTTACAAACGCTTTGTCATCACGAATTACAAGCTGGTAAGTTGCAAGTGCAAAATAAGCCTCTGGAAAGTCTGTCCATTCCCCAGTTACTTCATTTTGTGGATCGAATGTAAATCCGCCAAACAAAATTGGCTGTAGCTCGCTTTGTCCCTTCACACAGTTTTTCGTTAAATTTTTCCACTCTGCTTCTACTGCATCGAAGCGATCATTTTTGGCGTTATTTTGAATCGTATAGGCATGTCCTAGCCCTACTAATGTCATCGTTTTTTCTCTGTTTTGCCAATAAAATCGTTCACCTTTATAATGCTCCTCGCCCGCTGCATAAAATGCGAGCGCCGATAAGCGACTAACTTCAATTGTTTCCATATAAAAATGAAGGCGTTGGCCCAAAGAGTCCACTTCTACCTCTGTGGCTTGGTACCACTTCTGTTGCATGAAAATTACCTCCGTTGTTGCAATGTACATAATGAATGATGCATGTTTTGTACTCGTTCTTAGTAGACGTTTTAACAAATGTCACCCAAACTTTTGGTGATGAACTTTTTCTTTAGAACAATTGACCAAAACTTTGCATAATGACATGAGCATTTGTACTTTTTCGCATCATATTTTTTTCTTAAAATAGCCGTCATTTTTTATTTGCTAGCCTATTCTTCGTACTGTTGCTATTATCTTAATGATTGTTTTCAGTTCATAAATGCATGTTCTATTGTATCATTTTTTTTAACTTCTTTCAGCAGAAGACTCCCTCCTCTATAGGTGGTGAAATGAATGCGGATTTAAGCTACTCTTCAGCGGGTGTCCAAACAGCCGCTGAAAGAAGTTAAAAGCCTCCGGCGGATGTCACGTAATCGGAAAGGAGTTCTTTGTGCAAGCACAAAGCCGATTCCGGACGCAATTATGCCAAGGCATAATTGATCTGAACTGTATATAATAAGCTGTGAACCTATCCATTTTCTCATTCTTCGTATAAAATAAGAATAGTCTACAACATTCGAAGGAGAGAAAGACCTTATGACCAAAGTCATTGAAGCTGATAGGGGTTTTAAAGTTTGGTGGCATTTAACACGTCCACATACTTTAACCGCTTCATTCGTTCCAGTATTTTTAGGAACAGCGATTGCTTTAGCAATTGAAAAACAAACAATTGATTTTGGACTATTTTTTGCTATGCTCATTGCAAGTATGCTTATACAAGCAGCAACAAATATGTTCAATGAATATTACGATTACAAATTAGGATTGGACAATGAAAATTCTGTCGGTATCGGCGGAACGATTGTGCGTCACGGTGTTCAACCAAAAACAATTATGATGATTGCCTTAAGCTTTTACGCAATCGCTATGCTGCTCGGCATTTACATATGTGCCTCAACCTCTTGGTGGCTTGCTGCTGTTGGGCTTGTTTGTATGCTTATTGGTTTTTTATATACTGGCGGACCATACCCAATAGCCTATTCACCATTTGGAGAAATTGTATCTGGCGCTGTTATGGGAATGGGAATTGTTTTAATCGCATTTTATATTCAAACGCTTACTGTGACATTAGACGCTGTTTTGCTTTCAGTACCAAGTATGATTTTAGTTGGAGCTATCATGCTGTCCAACAATATCCGTGATATCGTTGGCGATACAGAGGGTGGTCGAAGAACGCTTGCTATTTTAGTAGGTCGAGATAATGCCATTTCTGTGCTATCTGGCTTTTTTATCGTTTCATATTTATGGGTAATTGCTCTTGTAGCAATTGATGGAATTACTTTTTGGGCTCTAATCATTTTCTTAAGCGTTCCAAAACCGCTTCGTGCAATCCAAATTTTCCGCGATAAAAAAGAAGCGAAAGAAGTTATGCCTGCGATGAAATTTACAGCGCAAACAAATACATTCTTCGGCTTCCTCTTAGGAATCGGTTTATTAATTCAATATTTCTTTTATTAATATTAATCAATTATGCCACGGCTTAATTGGTTAAAGATGCAGCAGCTTTAACGGGCTGCTGCATTTTTTACATAGCATCTAAAATTTTCACTTGCAATACCTCGAACTTCTTCGGTTGAAAAATGTTCATGTAACGCCTCTAACAAATTTTGTACCTCTCCTGCGTGTGCTAATCCTTTTACAGTTGCATCTATTCCATCGAAGTCTGAACCTAATCCAAGGTGCTCTACCCCTACTATATTCGCTAAATGCTTCACATGCGCTACTAAATCATCTATTGTAGCATTGTCATGGATAAAAGGCGGGTAGTAAACAACATGAATATGCCCTCCACGCTCGACAAGTGCTTTTGCCTGAGCGTCCGTTAAATTTCTTGGATGATCACAAATTGCACGTGCGTTGCTATGGCTCGCAATAATATGCTTCGCTAGTGGTAAGACATCCCAGAAACTCTGTTCATTTAAATGCGAGACATCGATAATAATATCTCGCTCATTTAGCAAGTCTATAACCTCTTTACCAAATGATTTTAAACCAAGGCTTGCATCTTGTTCAGCACCGTGGGCCACAGCATTTTCTTCATTCCACGTTAAGCCGACTAGCTTCACTCCTGCATCTAATATTGCAGAAAGCTTTGCTAAATCTTCACCGATTGGACCACAGCCCTCTAAGCTTAAAATTGCACCAATTTCATGCGGAGCTAAAGTATCTAATTGCGACCAATCCGTAATATGCACCATGCCCTCAGTTTGTAATACATGTGAATGGAAGGCTTCAATTTGCCGCACTGCTTCTAAAAATCGCATACTTTGCGGAATTTTAGGATTAATAAAAATAGCAAATACTTGTGCCTTAACACGCCCTAATTGTAATCTCTGTCGATTAGCTTGCAAACGTACATCATCTTCAAATTTTGCCGCTTCTAATGTTGTTAATTTCAAAAGAGCATCGCAGTGTAAATCAATTATATCCATATCCTCACCCCATACAGCTATTATACTGCCTGTGAGCGAAATTGCTTATTAACTTTTATCTTGAGGTGTATCAGAAGAGCCAAATTCCTCAAGTTCTATGAAATCGTCCGACCTTGGCGTAGAAGACAACACATCTTCCTCTACTGGCCTTAAATTTTCTTCTTTGTGCTCTGCGTGCTCAACACATGTCAATGCTTTCGGCATAGCTTCTAAGCGACCAATAGGAATCTCTTCACCACATACAGCACATTTACCATACGTACCGTCCTCCATCGCTTGTAGTGCAGCTTTTATTTCTTCAGCATCGTCACCCCGGTGCTCGTCAATCGCCATTTCCGTTAGCTGATCTGTTAGATCACTCGCATTGTCAGCTGGATGATTATCATAATTAGATAGCTCTGTCGCTTGTGGACGCTCTGATTCCTCAAGTCGCTTCTCTATTTCCTGTAATTCTTGCTCTAATTGCTTTCTTAATTTTTCCATTACTTGTGGGTTCAAAAAAATCTCCTCCTCATGCCTTCATTTTTTCCTAAATTAATATTTCTAAAACATGAAAGCATGTGGATGAATCACTTATTTTTTTATCTTCATTCAGTACATTACGCCAGAGTATAATTGATGATGGCATCATGTAAAAATTGTGCTGCTCCTTTAGAAACACGCTCATCGTAATATGCTGAAAAGCGTTCATCCGCTATATACATCTGAGCTATACCTGCATGTGCCTCTTTAGAATATTGTGACCATGTAAAGCAAAGCCAACGCTTATGAAGCTCTGCAACCTCCATTGCCACATCGTTGTTCGTATCGCCGATTTCCATCGCTTCTTTTAAACGATTAAATAATTGCTGTTCTAGTTGTTGCATTGCTTCATACTGTTCCTCTGTCATATTCATTACCTTTGCATTCGATGCATCAACTGTTTTATCACCATATTTTGCACGAATTTCTTGACCATATTGCTTTTCATTTTCCTCGATTAACTTCTCTTTTAGTCCATTAAATTTCTCTTCATTTGCCATCGGTTGTTCCTCCTCAATTGATTGAATAGTTTTTTCTACTGTTTGTAATATCTTTTCCAGCTGCTCCTTGCGTTTCAGTAAAGCAGTACGATGATTTTTGAGTGCCTCTGTATGTTGAAAATCTGGCGCTTTAATAATTTCCTTAATGGTTGCTAGCTTCATATCTAATGCTCTATAAAATAAAATTTGCTGGAGCATATCAACTTCAAACTGTCCATAAA
Source organism: Lysinibacillus sp. NPDC095746 (assembly GCF_044763535.1). NCBI lineage: Bacteria > Bacillati > Bacillota > Bacilli > Caryophanales > Bacillaceae > Lysinibacillus > Lysinibacillus sp. NPDC095746. The sequence goes on along the minus strand of NZ_JBIWGL010000035.1, from coordinate 6,089 downwards.
ATCGATAGCCAGCCTCATTCGTTCTTGCAGGCTTTAGTAATTCAATTTCATCATAATAACGCAGTGTTCTTGTGCTAACCCCGGATAATTGAGCAAGCTCTTGAATTGTATATTCCATATTTTTTCACCTCCATTAATGCTACTGTAAATGTTTACGCAACGTTAAGGTCAAGAAAAAAATTAAGAAAAAACGTTAGGTTGATTTCTGTTCCGACTGGCGCCTGATAATCCGACCCAGTAAATAAAAAAAGCAAACTAGAACGTTTTAATTAACACTAGTTTGCTTTTTCTTTAAAATCAATTATGCCTCGGCATAATCCGTTGGGTTTAGGCCAACAAATGTTTTTTGTGCGAGAGCGAAGCGCCAGCAACATGGTTCTCTCTGTGCGAAAGCGAAGCGCCAGCAACAGCAGACGTTGGCTACTCAGCCGTTGTCACAGGGCGTGGTGTTCTTAGACTAAGTTGGATTTATTTTAGCGGATGTCTTTTGTACCGAATGCGTAGCGACAGGTACAAATGTTTGGACATCCACTGCAAGAAGTTAAATTTTTGCATACTTGCCATGCCACACAATATTTCTATAGTTTTCTACATCTGTGTCACCTTCAGTGTTAATAAACAACACTCGAGAATTTTCATCTAATTGTAATGTTTCCTTCAGCTCTGTATATTGTTCATTCGTCATCAATTCATAAAAACATCCAACTGGGGCAGCTCCCGATTCTCCAGCAATAATTCGTGCATCTGTCGCTAGTGGATGTCCTAAAATCCGCATACCTATTGCAGCAACTTCTTCATCACAGCAAATACTTACCTTCGTATAAGTCTTTAACAGGTCCCAAGCAAGTGGATTCGGCTCACCACAAGCAAGACCTGCCATAATTGTTTGCATCTCTCCACCAACCGTTACAAACTGTTCATCTCCTGCTTTAAAGCTTTCATAATAGCAATTCGCTACAAAAGGCTCAACTAAGACAAATGTAACTTCTTGCTGATAGTATTGTTGTAAGAAAGCTACAACTGCCCCCGCAAAAGATCCAACTCCAGCTTGCAAAAATACATGGGTAGGTGCTTTTTCCAACTGCAGGGCAGCTTCTTTTATTAGTGTTGTATAGCCTTGCATTATCCATAACGGAATTTCTTCATAGCCTTCCCACATCGTATCTTGAATAACGACCCATCCATTTTCTGTTGCTAGTTGTGATGTATAACGAACGGTATCATCATAATTCATTGTTGTTATTTCAGCATATGCACCTTCTTTTTGAATATTTTGGAGGCGCTCCTCTGCACTGCCAGCAGGCATATAAATGCGTGCTTTCAAACCAAGCTCTCTAGCAGCCCATGCCACTCCTCGACCATGATTGCCATCTGTCGTTGAAATAAACGTTACGTCCCCTAACTGCTCCTTTACTTTTGGTGATTTAAGCTGGTCAAACGATAGCTCATCAATATTTCTATCTAACTTTTTAGCAACGTACTGCCCAATTGCATACACGCCACCTAATACTTTAAATGCATTTAAGCCAAATCGATAAGATTCATCTTTTACCACAATACTTTGTACCCCTACGAATGATGCAAAGGTATTTAAGCATCGTAATGGAGTACTTTCAAATTTCTCATATGTACGCTGAAATTTACTAACGCGATTTACTTGTTCTGGTGAAAAATGACGTAGAAAAGGTACTACTTGTTCTACATTCTTCTGTAACAAATATTGTTGGTTGTTAGTCCACAATAATTTCCCCATCCATATCCCCCCTAGTTTTTGTACTATTTTCATCTTAGCTTATAGATTTGCAAAACAAAACCATATTACATACTTTTGTAAAAAAGAAAATTTGAATCCTTTTGATAGGACATATCGTATATTTACCAACATATTAAATAGGAGGTATATAATGGATAATAACTATAAGATAGCGATAATAGGAGGAACAGGGAAAGTAGGAAGGCATATAGCAACTCAAGCCATACAAAAAGGATATCATGTGCGGATGCTTGTTAGAAATCCTGAAAAGTTACTGGATAAAAATGATGCAATTGAAATAGTGAAAGGGTCGGTACAGGATATAGAAAACATCCGAGAACTTCTTAAAGATAGTCAAGTTGTTATTAATACATTTGGTCAACCAACGAAAGAGGAACCTATATATAGCAAAGTTACAAATAATATTTTTAATGTGATGAAAGAATTAAACATTAGTCGTTATATAGGTGTTTCAGGTGGTTCTCTAACGATTAAAGAGGACGAAAAAAGCATGATGAATCGTTTAGGAGCAAAGATATTTGAAGTTTTCCTTTCAAAAATGATGCAAGATAAAAAATTGGAATGGGAATATTTATTAAATAACAAACAGATCAAATGGACACTAATTAGATTACCGTTTGTAAAAGATAGCTTAATATCCAGTCAGATAAAGGAAAACCTGACGGATATGCCTGGTACAAAAATTACGAATCAAGATATAGCCACTTTTATCATTGATCATATTGATAATACAAAATACGTGCATAAAGCACCGTTTATCTCCCATTAGTGAAATCGCAATAAAAAGATAGTAAATAGCATGCTGAGAATATATCCAGCATGCTATTTTTTAATTAAAGATAAATTATCTTTGTACTGTAATTGTTTGAGAAGTGAAATCTAATTTATTCCCATTGAAATCCATAATATCATTACGAGGTGAAGCTTGAATCGTAACACTTCTGCCGTTTTCAAATAAATAGCTATTCTGAGGTATTGTAATTAATACTCTATCATTACCTTGTGGATAGGTAGTTGCTGCTACCGAAGAACCGTTCACGGTAATATTAAAATCCAAATTATTAACGTTTATTACTGGTTCACTGAAAACAAGCTCTAATGTTTGTGAATTACTAACATTAACAGTTACAACCTTTGGTGCATTATTTTCTTTAAGGTTAATGGATGTGCGCACCTCATCAAATGGTTCCATAGAGTTTGCTGCTCTTAAGCCTTTAATCGTGAAGTTGCGTGTGCCATTAAAATAATTTGAATCTTTTTTCAATGTGAGCTTAATACGATTTAAATTGGATCCCTCTACAACTGCACTTTCTACCTGAGCATTATCAATACTATAATTTTGAACATTTTGAGCAAGTGCTGGATCAACAGGATAATTGAAATTTAAATAAACAATATTATTATCTTTAATAGAATAATCTGTTGCAGATGTTTGAATTGCATTGTATTGCGATAAAGCTAATTTATTGCCATTTATATTTAAATCACCGTTACGTGTAAATTTAACGTTTGGCACTTCAGTGACTGGCACACCGTATAAATTAGTAACATTAAATAAATTTAATTTGCCGTCGTAAAGAGCTCCCTTTGTATCATACATGCCTAACAGTCCTGCCATTTTAACACGTAATTTCGTAGGTTGATCTTTTACAATCTGAATATCACTTTGAGGTCCTCTTGATACCTCATATAAAATGTAATTATTGACGAATTTCCCAGTAAATGATGCTTTTGCGTTAACGCCTAACTGTACTGGCTTATCGAAAGTTAATTGTAAATATTCTACACTATCACCGTAAACAATTTCAGAATTCATTAGCGCTGGCGCTTTGTCATCTCTTATAAAGTTATACGCTGTTGAGAATGTTGCCGTTTCACCTGATAAGTCGGTTATTACACGACTAGAAGCTGTCCCAATCGTTGTAATTCCTTGAAGCGAGCTTTTTGGATCCACCGTAACATTAAATAAACGACCATTTTTAGGATCTTTTTCTACAGAATTCACAGAAATTGTAGTCTGGCCGCTTTTCACTGAAAGGTCATATGAATAAAGTGGTTGAATTTCCTCTGAGAACAATAGCTGGAACGTATTTGGTCCAGTTTGTGTAACAGAAGATAGTGTCGGCGGAACACCATCCTTATCTCCCTTTTTCACTGTTACCGTAGAAGGGTTCGGTGAAATAATATTCCCTGCCATATCTGTTGCCGCTACGAATGTAATTTGAACAGCTGTACCAGGCGCTAAATACACACCATTCATTGTTGCAGCTGATAAGTCAAATGTTGCTTCAGTTGAGTTTTGCTCAATGCTTCCAACTACATTCGATACCTTTGTACCATTTGCTAATGTAAATTGAATGCGCTCATTTGGAAATGCTGCCATTGGCTTAGAAAACTGCACTTTAACGATTGAAGAATTTTTTCCTTGCGTTGTTCCTAAAATCGTAGGCGCTTGTGTATCTCCAGCAATAACAAAATTCGCATCTACTTTTTGAAGCACTGTACCCTTTTCCGCTTTGATGTTGCTGAACACATAACGATGTGTACCTTTTAATGGTTCATTCATTGTAAAGATGATTGATTTTTTATCAGCACTGATTTCTGTTTTTATAACCGATAGTGCTCTTAAAGTATCGACATTAGAGAAAGCTACAACATTATCCTGTAATTTCCCATCTGCTTTTATCACAGAAAGTGGATCAATCGCTTGGTTAAAAACAACTTTAATCTGAGAAGCATTAATGCCCTCAATTGATTGTACATTTAACTCATTCACTTCATATGTAACAACAGCGGAATATGACTTGTCATTAATCTTGAAATCTACCTTCGTTTCCACATTTTCAGTAAGCGGTGTCGCTAATGTTACCTTATGGCTTGTCCCATCTGTTAATGTTACCTGTAGTGTTTTTGCATCTATAACTTTAACTGTTTGGATGGACACTTCAGGACCTCTTACCATTTCACCGATATTCGTCATTGAACGATGTAAAAATGACGAAAATTGACCACGTGTTAGTGTTTTTTTCGGATTAAATGTCTTTACATTTGTAATTTTTGCATATTCTAATGCGGTGATAGCCTCATGATTTTCTGGTGAAGCTACTTTTAAATCTGTAATAGATGATTTAAAGTTTTCTTTTTTATACATCGCAATTAAATCGATATCGTAAACTTTTTCAATTGCACGTACTAAAATAGAAGCCATTTGTTCGCGTGAGATATACTCAGAAGGTAATAACTTGTTGTTAGTCCCTTTGAAAATACCATTATCATTTATAAGCGCTGCATACTGTAGTAATTCTTTATCTTTTGAAGATGTAGGCATGTCTGTAAAACGTACTTTTTTATTGTAGTCTGCTGGCACTTGGAAGTGTTCTAATACAAGCCATTTCCCTAAAAATTTTGTTACATTGCCTTTCGTAAGGACCCCGTTTGGCTTAAATGAACCATCTGGATATCCAGCTACAATTTTTGCATCTGCTAGTGCCAAAATGGCCTCTTTATGGTCACTTTTTGCTATGTCTGTAAAGCTAGCTGCACTTGCAGTAGGAACAACTGCTGCAGCAATCAAAGCAGCAGAAGCTGCACTCATAATCCATTTACTCTGCTTTTTTTTCACATTTATTACCTCCTATGAATTCTATTCATTCCCATTATAAAAGAAAGATAGATATATTCCAAAGGATATACCAATATTATGACCATTTACCATGGATTATTTGCCCAATTCAATAGTGAGCACAAAGCAAATACTAAATATATTTATTTTTTCTAAATTAATTGCCTAATTTTATTGTTTTATTTATGAGAGAGACGAGGATCTTAAAGTTGGTTTTTAGCTTTTTAGATAGTTTAGAGCCAAGGCCAAATGAAGGCTATACACGATTGTCTCTAAACCTGGTAGGCGGGAATGATGAATAAGCAGACTCGATGGAACGAGCTATTCTAACTGCAACAGCATTAGACGGAAAGGAATTTTCGCTGTTTGATAAAGTACCATAAAAAAATGCAGTAGATGTAATGTACATCTACTGCATTTCAGTATGACCCGTACGGGATTCGAACCCGTGTTACCGCCGTGAAAGGGCGGTGTCTTAACCACTTGACCAACGGGCCAATGGCGGAGAAGGAGGGATTTGAACCCTCGCGCCGGTTACCCGACCTACACCCTTAGCAGGGGCGCCTCTTCAGCCTCTTGAGTACTTCCCCACAAAAAATGGCTCCGAAGGCAGGACTCGAACCTGCGACAACCTGATTAACAGTCAGGTGCTACTACCAACTGAGCTACTTCGGAATAATGGTGGGCCTAAAT
>NZ_JBIWGL010000034.1:14335-47268 GCF_044763535.1 Lysinibacillus sp. NPDC095746 | reverse complement strand
AATGTTTGTGTGGTAACTACATTTTACACGAGGTCGTTATGGGCTTCCTTTATATTGACTTCTGGGTGTTGCACTTAATATTACAATCCGTCATAAATAAAAAACATCCTCATGATGAGGATGTGTTACGCATAAGCTTTTCAATGGGTTGCTTCCAATTTATTTTTGCGCTCGGATAGTTCAATAGGATTTCTTGCTGAAGGTATTCAAAGTCTCTTTTCGTAAAACCTTGCAGTTTAGCGGCGTCACGGGCACCAACAAAAATAGTCACAACCTCGAAGGCATCTTCAGTAGTGCCGAGGTATTTTTCACCTTCAAAAAGTGCACCCTTATAAGAGATAAAGAAATTTTTTCGTACATTTTTGACGTCATCATAAAAATAATATTGGCCTTTTTCATAGGCTTCATCAAGTTTTCGCTTAGGATCGGTTATATAACGAATCGCTTTATAAAATACATAGATAATAAGCGCGATAACTGCAAGACGAATAAGTAACGGCAACATTTTTTAATTTCCCCCTTGAAGAAAGGTTATTCCTTCCTATACGATTGTGAAGGACAATTAGTTTCACTTTTTATAAATATTTTTAAGAAATTTAGGAGAAAAAAATGAATTTACAACAATTGTTTAAAATGCAAAAAGAGCTCGATGATTTTATCGAGAAAACACAAAATATAGAACATGATGTATTTAAAGAAAAAGGTTTAGCCTTAATGGTAGAACTAGCTGAACTAGCAAATGAGACACGCTGCTTTAAGTTTTGGAGTACAAAGGGAGCCTCAGAACGTGATGTAATTTTAGAGGAATATGTGGATTCGATTCATTTTATATTATCACTCGGCTTATTAAAAGGTTATACAGCGATCGAAAAGTGGCCGGTGATTGAAGAGAAGAGAGATTTAACAGAGACATTTTTAATGACACAAGACTATATTTTAAGTTTTATTAGTCAACCAACAGAGGATAGATACTTAGCAATCTGGCAATGCTATGGATTGCTTGCATTTAATCTAGGCTTTTCATTTGAGGATGTTGTTGCGGCATATATAGAGAAAAACGAAGAAAATTATAATCGTCAGCGCTCAGGATATTAAAGTGTAAGAAATACACCAATTTTCTGACGATTAGGCTAGGAATATTTCGGTAAACGAAGTATAATAGAGGAGATACAAGAGTCAGGAGGCAAAAGAATGACACAGCTAGATTCAACATTACAAATGTTTAAAGATTTAACAGATGCGAATGGTATTGCAGGTAATGAACGTGCACCACGCGAGGTCATGAAAAAATACATTGGACCATATGCAGACTTAGTTGAAACAGATAATTTAGGTAGCGTCATTGCTAAAAAAGTTGGGGATGAACATGGCCCAAAAATCATGGTTGCAGGTCACTTAGATGAAGTAGGCTTCATGGTTACTCAAATCGATGACAAAGGGTTCATCAAATTCCAAACAGTAGGTGGCTGGTGGAGCCAAGTTATGCTTGCACAGCGTGTAACAATTACAACACGTAAAGGCGATGAAATTATTGGGGTTATTGGTTCAAAGCCACCGCATATTTTACCAGCAGATGTGCGTAACAAAGTGGTAGACATTAAAGATATGTTTATCGATGTTGGTGCTGCTTCAAAAGATGAAGTACTTGAATGGGGTGTATGCCCTGGCGATATGGTAACACCATATTTCGAATTTAATGTGATGAAAAATGAAAAATACTTATTAGCAAAAGCGTGGGATAACCGCATTGGTTGTGCAATTGCCATTGATGTTATGAAAGCATTGCAAAATGAAAAGCATCCTAACATCCTTTATTCTGTAGGAAATGTTCAAGAGGAAGTAGGGCTTCGTGGTGCGAAAACTGCTACGCATAAAATCCAACCAGATATCGGCTTTGCTGTCGATGTAGGTGTAGCAGGAGACACACCAGGGGTAACTGCAAAAGAATCAACTAGTAAAATGGGCGCCGGTCCACAAATTATTGTGTACGATGCATCAATGGTGTCACACCGTGGCTTACGTGAATTCGTATTAGATGTGGCTGATGAGCACAATATTCCATATCAATTCGAAGCAATGGCTGGTGGCGGTACAGACGCTGGTTCTATCCACGTAACGGCAAATGGTATACCTGCCCTATCTATCGGTATTGCAACACGCTATATCCATTCACATGCAGGTATTTTACATCGTGATGATTATGATAACGCTGTAAAATTAATGGTGGAAGTGATTAAAAAATTAGACCGTGATGCAGTCAATAAAATTATTTTTGACTAAGCATGGAAAGAACTAAATAGATATACCGTAGTTTTGCCTTCTAACAAAAATGTTAGGAGGCTTTTTGCGTTGGCTAGACCAAAAAATATATCATGTTGAGCAATTAGCGATTGAGAAAGCATAACAAAAGGGACTTGTATGTAGTTCAACGCACAAGTCCAAATTGATGTGTGATAGCTTAATATTTCAATTGTAGAAAGGAGGACCATGGCTACTTATATACCTGTTACATTATCAATAGGTGTAGATTTTCCATTGATGTGAATATTAATCGTATCAAGATTTGAGTCGAATGTTAATTTATAGACATGTTGTTTTATTTCATTATCTTGTTGATTTGTAACATCTAACTTTATTATTAATGTATCATCTACTGTTTCAAGGGCTGTTGTAACTGTTCCTTTTGTCCGAAAAACGATATAAGAAACATCCTTATCTACTTCGTTGATTAATTGAAGTTTATTTTTTTCATCAATTACCTTTTGCACTTTTTCTGGAACACTTTCAATTTCACTGATACTTAGCGTAGATGAGTTACATGCTGTTAAAATAAATGTTAAAAACACTAAAAATAATAATTTTTTCAATGCCTTATCAGCCTTTCTTCGAATAATTTGGAATTCCAATTATGGTAAATTATAACATACAATATCGTGAATTGGCGAAGGAATAGTAAATGTACAGCAAAATGGATTCACTGTTATAAACAAGCGTTATGAGCACGTCTGGAAATGGCTCTATCCACGTTACTGTAATGTTCTATCCATCGGTATTACAACATGCTACATCCACTCACACGCAGGCATTTTCCATCGTGATGCTTATAATAAAGACAGTGATTCAATGAATAAAATTATTTTTTGACTAAGATAAGTAAAACAACCCCCAAACGAATAAAGTTTGAGGGTTGTTTTATATGAAAAATAAATCATTCATCAAAGTGCTGAAAAAAAGATGCAATAGTATGTAAAGAAATTCGTTCGATAGCATTCGCTTCAATATGCTCATTGGAACAGCAAGCTATAGAATACTGCTGTTCAATACTAGTAGTTAAAAAATGAAGAGAATCCAACTGGTTTGTAGCATTTAAATGAATGCCACCACCATGAATTTTAAAAAAGAAGGATTGAAGTGGCAAAGATAAGCCTACACCACAATATTTAATATAGGCTTCCTTCAATGTCCAAAGTTTATAAAAATAATTTAATTGATTTTTGTCAGACAAAGCTATTAAATCTTCATATTCCTCGGGAGCAAAAATATGTTGAGCGAGATTGAGATCCAGTGTTTTTTGCTTTTCAATATCGACGCCGATTTCCATATTACTAATACCACAAAGAACATAATTTCCTGAATGTGAAATATTAAAAAAGGCGTAAGGTAGATTTTTTACATATGGTTTACCATATGTATTATTGTCAAATTCGATAGCTGACGGGGCAATATTAAAATTTGTTGAAATTAAATATCTAGCTAATATGTCAGCTAATAAACCTCGCTTATAGTCATCTTTGAAATGGAATCGCTGAAGTTTGTTCTGTTTGTCTTTTGAAATGAACGCTGTGAGTTTTGAATGGTATTTATCGAAATGCGAATCTGTAATGGAAAGTAAAGCAAGTTTTATGATGATCAGTTACCCCCTTTTATGTTTAACCTCTAAATATTTGCTGCCTATATTCCTTTGGTGTTAACTCGGCATAGCGTTTAAATAGCTCTGAAAATCTACCTGCACTTTGATAACCTACTGTTCGAGCAATTTTGTTAATAGGGAGCTCTGTATGAGCTAGTAATTTCTCAGCTTGATGAACACGTTGTTTTTGAATATATTCGGTTATAGTACAATGATACACTTCTTTAAATAATTTTTTAATTTTGTAGCACCCATACAAGAAATTTTACTTAAATGATCTAACGTTAGTTGTAGGGCGTAGTACTTTTCAATATGAGTGGCTACATGCTTAATTTGGTGAGTATCTTCTTTAGAAATTTGTGAGCAATGACAAGTTTCATCGACAAGTACACGTTCCATTATAAGGGCTAATGCTTCGTATACTTCCCTTCATAAAAAGTGCAGAGGTCAGATTAGCACCACGATAAGCTGCTATTTGTCGAAGTAGGATTATCATTTCTGGAAAAGTAGCTGTGGCTTTTAATGTTGTTAATGCTTGACGTGGATTCGCATAAGTCACTTTTTCCCATATGAAAAGAATTTGGAGCAGAGTTGTATGCTAGGTTCATCTAAGATTTGTATTTAATAAAAAAATACTTTTAAAATGAGGGTATCTTAAAAAGTAGAGATACCCCGTTTTATATTCATAAAATATCTACTATTAAACCTGTAAAAGTTTTAAAATATCTTTCCCAATCTGCCCAGGGTTTGTCGCCAAAATAGGCGAACGATAATTTGATAAAACAACGACGCCTGTTTGTTGTGTTTTATCAAACCCAAGATAACTAGAGAAAGCTTTCGTCGAACCGTTATGCCAAATGATATTGTCTTCGAGAAGCCATCCTAGCCCAATACCCATATGTTCCGAAAAGGTCTCCGTTGCTTGATGTGTTAATGTATACCCTAAATTTTCATCACTTAAATGTACTCTCATAAACTTTAAAAGATCATTGACAGTTGAACGGATTGCTCCTGCTGCCATAAAGTCATTCATTTGGAGCGGTGACTTTTTATGTCCAAGAACCGTGTAGCCTTGCAATACTGCCTCTGCTTGATCAGAAGGGATAGAAATAAATGTATTTTGCATATTTAAAGGATCTGTTAATCTTTGTTTAATAGCTGTTTCATAATCAGTGTGAAGTGTAGTGGCTAAAATATATCCTAAAAGTCCCATTCCTACATTAGAATATCTAAATTTAACTTTAGGCTCGTCTGTGTGTGTTTTAAAATAATGAATAGTCTCTTCCAGTGAATATTGGCAAAAAGGATCACGAGGTGTTTGTGCGTCAAAAAGATTGTAAATGTTCTTCAGCACACCTATTCCTGGTAGTCCAGAAGTATGATTTGCTAAACGTTTGAGTGTGACAGGGTGATTATCGGGAATTTCAGAAAAGTATTTGCCAATAGAGTCTTCTACATGGATTTTTCCTTCTTGCATCATTTCCCCTAATATGGATGTAGTAAAAACTTTAGAAATCGACCCAACTTCATATATATAAGACTTTTCTTCCAGCATAAAATTCGAGCCACCGAAAGTAAACGTAGCTTCTTGGTCTTGAGAAATGATACCGATAGATAAAGCAACATTTGGACGGGTTTTTATATAGGGATAAGCAATTTTAAATATGTCCTTTTTTAAATCGTGTAAATCCACAATAATTCCTCCATTAAGAACGCTTATTTTTTTCCTGCTCCTCTGAAATAATAAAACGTAATTTCAAAAGTATGTCTTTTAATTGTAACAAGTCCTCTTTATTGAGCTTTGTATAATATTTATCTATAATAGCAAGCTCAATTTCCTCCTGTTTTTGAAAATAAAGATGTCCCCGTTCATCTAGTTCTATAATAACCTCTCTACGATCCTTTTTACTCATTGTTCTTTTTATATAATCTTCTTGCTCCAGCCTATTTACTAGTTGGCTAACAGCACTTGGGGATGTACCCATTAACTTGGCTAATTCATAAGTTTGAAGGGGACCTTTCGTCTGAAGAAGATTTAAAAATACTGCTTGTTTTGTCGTTAATGTTTCATCGAACAATGAGGAAAATTCTTCCGTTAACATTAAATTGGTTTCATATTCAACTTGATTGATTTCTTTAACAAGATGCACCAAATCCTTATCCATGTATTTTACCACCTAAATAATTAATGTATATAAATTATAAATATGTATTAACAATAATGCAATGTTCTTACTATGCGATCAAAGATGGAATATGCATAAATATTCGATGATTCGAATTTTAGACACAACTGAAAATAAAATTCAAACTTTTTAAAATAAACATAAAAATTCAGTTGATTTTATATTTATGCATTGTTATACTAAGCCCAACAGCAATTTAACAAGGAGCGAAGGTTATGAAATTACTCGAGGAAGTACAGTTAAAGTTAGTATCTAGTTTAAAAGGTAAGGACCTATTAACCTTTCTAGACTATACAAGTGAAGAGGTTCAGCAATTAGTTGAATTAGCGACACAGTTGAAAATTATTACAAAAGAAGGGAAATGTCCGAAGCTGCTAGAAGGTAAGACACTCGGCATGATTTTTGAAAAACATTCAACTCGTACTCGTATTTCATTTGAAGTTGGTATGAACCAATTAGGTGGCAAAGGTATGTTTATGCATGCGCGTGATTTACAGATTGGTCGTGGTGAATCGATTTATGATACAGCACATGTGTTATCAGGTTATTTAGATGGTATTATGATTCGTGCGAACGCTCATGCAATGGTAAAGGAGCTTGCAGTGCATGCATCTATACCGGTTATCAATGGACTAACGGATATTTATCACCCATGCCAAGCTTTAGCTGATTTAGAAACAATTATTGAAAATAAAGGTCACCTAAAAGGATTAAAAATAGCATATGTTGGAGATGGCAATAACGTGGCGCACTCATTAGTAGTCGCTTCTGCTCACGTAGGAATGAACGTGGCAGTAGCAACGCCAGTTGGCTATGAATGTGATGCAGAGGTGATTGCAAAAGCACAGGCTATCGCAGCAGCAAATGGTAGCCTAATTACCATTACAAATGATCCTGTAGAAGCAGTGTTAAACGCGGACGTAGTTTACGCGGATGTATGGACGTCAATGGGCCAAGAAGAGGAAACGGCAAAACGTCTACAAGACTTTGCCGGTTATCAAATTAATGATGAGCTTGTCGCATACGCCAAACCAAATTATATGTTCCTACACTGCTTACCAGCTCATCGCGAAGAAGAAGTAGCGTCATCTGTTATAGATGGCCCAAATTCCTATATTTTTGAGCAAGCGGAAAATAGACTCCATGCGCAAAAAGCGATACTTGCGTCAATTCTAGCATAGAACTTTTCATTACTTTGCGCCTGAGTAAGCGTAATGTTTTATAGTTATACTTCTCGATTTGAGAAAGTACTATATAGACAGAGTTCATATTGGCAACAGGGGATGTCAATATGAATAACATAAAGTGGTTGCAGACAGAGGGATGTTAGCCACGCGTGATGTATGTTATCAAGATGGATGACCACATCGCTACATAATAAAGTAACCTGGGAGACGCTAGGTTACTTTTTTCTTGCTAACTGCCATTTACTTTAATACATAGTTTTCCAATCTTTTAGAGCTTAACATAAAGTCTACCATTGTGCGCTTACTTGGCGTGCATCCTAAAGGAAGAGGGCTAGGTGTTGCTAAAAAGTTAAAGCACGCATTCGTCAGGATTAAGCATTATATTTACACTCGGGTGATATTATACAGGCTGCTATTAATCTTTATTTATCCTTGGGTTTTGTAAGAGATGAATCTAAAGAGTTTAATAAGGGAGATAAGCTTGTAAAAAGTTTCCGCTATGATTTATAAAAAAGAACCCGTTGATATTGGACACCAACGGGTTTTATATGTTTGAACGTAATAATAAGTTTACATGTTGAAAATTTTCCCTGGATTCATAATATTATGTGGATCAAGTGTTGCCTTGATGCTTTTCATCACTAATAGAGATGTTCCGTGCTCTGTAGATTGATATTTCATTTTTCCAATACCAACCCCATGTTCACCGGTACATGTGCCACCACGCAGTAAAGCAAATTGGACAATATGTTCATTGAAGCGGTCTGCTTTTGCCTGCTCCTCAGCATCGTTTGGATCTAACATTAACAAGGCATGGAAGTTACCGTCTCCAACATGACCTACAATTCCACCTGCAAGACCAACTTCCTCAAGCTGTTCACGAGCATATAAAACGGATTCAGCAAGCATAGATATTGGCACACATACATCAGTCGACATAAGCTTTTTCCCTGGATATGCATGGATATATGCATAGGCCAATGAATGGCGCGCCTCCCAGAGCTTATTCCGTGCTGAATTGTCTTGTTCAAATTCAACAGAAAGACAGCCAAAGTCCTCAAAAATTTCACTAGCAAAATCTATATCGGCATGCATACCTTCTTTATTTCCGTGAAATTCTAGAAATAGTGTCGGTTTTTCTTCATAGGATGTTTCATTATAAATATTTGCTTGTTTGATAGAGGCTTCATCGACCAGTTCAACACGGCCAATTGAAATGCCCGCTTGCAACAATGCGGTTACTGCACTGACAGCATCGCCAACTGTCGTAAAAACTGCACGTCCCGCCGTTACAAATTCGGGTATTCCATAGACTTGTAAAGTTAATTCTGTAAAGCAACCTAGCGTACCCTCAGAGCCAATAAAAAGGCCATTCAAGTGATAACCAGAAGAGGATTTTGCTGCTAAGCTACCGGTATGAATGACTGAACCGTCTGCGAGTACAACCTCTAAATCTCGTACTTGATCGCGCATAACACCATACCGCACTGCTGTTGTCCCGCTGGCATTCGTTGCTGCCATTCCACCAAGTGTAGCATCAGCACCAGGGTCAACTGTGAAGTGAAGTCCATGTTTTTTTAATTCTTTATTCAATTGAGCACGTGTTACACCCGGTTGTACTTTCACAAACAGGTCATCTGGTCGAATTTCTAAAATAGCATTCATTTCAGAGAAATCGATAGAAATGCCATTTGCAATGGGAATTGCATTACCTTCCAAGCTTGAGCCAACACCAAAAGGTACGACTGGTACACGTTCCGCATGCGCAATTTTTAAGATGGCACTGACATCGGCCGTGGAACGAGGAAAGACAACGATATCTGGTAAACTCATTGCATGATGAGATTCGTCCCTTCCATGTAGCTGTCGCACCGTTTCGTTTGTTGACACCTGTTCTTCAGATAAAATCTTTTTTAGTTGATTTACTATTAATTCTACAGCAACAGTCATTCCAATTCCCCCTAATTTTCTGATAAGTTAAACTTTATCATGCATTTATTGGAAATGGAATGAACTGTCTATAAAAAGTTAGTGAGCAAAGGCTTTTTCAAGTTTTTGAACAAATGCATCCTGCTCAGTGGGACTAGATTGCTGCCACCATTTTTCAAAAAACACACCAAGCCCTGGAAGTAAATGCTCTTCACCACGGCTAATTGCATCTTCGACAATATCCTTAAATTCGGCCGCTGATTGACCATGTACATTTGTCGTAATCGCATCTCTTATTTGAAAATTCATCTATTTCGCCTCCTTAGTAGTAATTTTGTCCAACCTTTTAAGAAATATGTATAGTGTGACAAATCAATTATGCCTCGGCATAATTCCGCTGTCGCTACAGAAAACATTTGTAGCTATCGCTATGCTTTCGTGTAGATAAACAATGCGTCCGGAATCGGCTTTGTCCTTGCACCGAGATTTCCTTTCCGATGCTGTGTCATCCGCCAGAGCTTTAGGCCAACAGATGTTTTATTGCGCGAAAGCGTAGTGCTACCGCATGATGATGAGCACTCAGTTGTTGTTGTTGCTGACGCTCCGCTTTCGCCCAGATAAAACCGTGTTGCTGACGCTCCGCTTTCGAACAGATAAATTGTCACAGTATGTGGTGCTTTTAGACTGAGTTCCTCTCTCGGATGTCAGTAAGGAACTTAAACCAGCATGTAGGAGATGAATGCTGAAAGAAGTTAAAACATATGATTTTTAAAATTTCATACGTTTATTATGTATAAATATTAAAAAGGACTTATAAAAACTCTATGGTCATATTAACAAAGGAGCGGTTCGATGTAACTAAGATGAAGGTACCTAGGAATAATGGACTGTGCACAGTCGACAGGATAATAGGATGACAACACAGCATAATAAACAAAAGTTATCACCTGAACAATCATTTGAGGAAGTATTAGAATTAGTCCAACCAATGATAACGTCGATTTTGTTAAGGTGCCGTATTTATAAGGATTTTGAGTATTATCGTCATATAGCATCCATAGCCGTGTGGGATGCTTGGCGTAAAGCGGATCAATCAAAAGGGCTGTTTTCTGCTTATATTTATACAACCGTAAAAGGAGAAATTTTAAAAGAGCTTTCAAAGGAAAAGCGTTTTGAAAATATTCATACACCTATGGATAATGACACGATAAATTATATTCGAGATCATGAAATGATTGAAACCGGTCCAGTTTTTATAGAACGCATTCTGTCTCATTTAAAATTTGAAGAAAGAAAAATATTACTACTTTTTTATGTAGAAGGTTTTAGTTACTTTGAAATAGCAAAAGAACTAGGTATATCTGTGGACGCTGTTAAAAAACGACGTACAAGAATAATGATGAAGCTTCGTGAGTTATTAAATGAATAGTATTTTAAGCATCAAAGGTATGCTAATATCATAACTGAATATTGGCATACTTTTTATATTTGCATACAAATTCTAATAAAAATGCTATGATTTGTAAGAAGTCAAAGAAAAATACAATTTTTAATTTTATATTTCTTTCGGGTAGATCATATTACCTATCTAATTTAATTATTGGTATGGAGGGTTTCTGTTGGAGAATTGGTTGAAACAATTAGAGATAGAAAAGAAAGAGATTTGGTATATAGTATTGCCACTATTAATAGTGTTGCCACTACTAGGTTTAAGTAATCAAATATTTGGCTTTAAGGAAGAAAATTATATTTGTTTGAATTTGATTATACAAATACTAATTATTGTTTTTACAATGGCAATCGCTATTCAATCTTGGCTTGTTTTTTCACATTTATTATCGAGTCAAACATTATACATAGGTAATTTATTTTTTATCATCGCCTTGTTTGAATTAGTAAGCGTGGTTATCGCTCAATATCCAATGGCTGATACACTATATTTTGAAATATGGTTGGATTTAATCATGCGTTTATGCTTATCAATCGGTTTTGTTTTTATTATTTTAAAGCCAAAAAAACGCTTAACGATGAATGATCGTAATTATACATATGGCAGTTCCTTATTATTTGTACTACTGAGCCTTTTTCTAGTGTATCTCTCTTCAAAATATTTTTTACTTGAAGAACAATTGTTGCTGAAAGCAAGCGCTATTGCTCATTTAATGTCTGCTATCTTACAAGGTGTAACGATAGTAATTTTGAGTAAATATATAAAAAAGTTGCCAAAACGAGTTATGTGGCTTATTAGCGCAGCAACTTATTTAATTATTAGTGATATTTTCTTTGCGTTCATCAAAGACTTGAAATCAATTTGGGGCTTTCCAGCATTAATTTATCAATTTTTTGCATTCTTCTTTTTCCTAAAAGCTATTTATTATACAACTGTTGAAAAACCATATACGCAACTTTTAAAAATAAAGCGAGATCTTGAACATTCGCAACAGGAGCTTCATTTTCAAGCTTATCATGATGATATTACTAAGCTTCCAAATGAACATTTATTATTGAAAACCTTAAAAGAGGAATCACATGACAATAGTCGTCAAAAAGCAATCATTGCAATCGAAATTGATCGCCTTGCTGCTATTCGTTCATCTATAGGTATTAGCTATTCTAATACAATGATGAAGCTCGTAGCTGAGAGAATTCAAGCTATATTACCCCCTCATTATTTTGCTACAAAGCTTCGTGAGGGACAGTTTATTATTTATATTAATCATGTGAAGACAAGAGAAGAGTTGCTACAATTTTGCTTGAACTTGAAGAGTACGATGAAAAAACCATTACAAGTACAACTTTTTCCACTTAACGGAAATCTTAATATTGGCATTGCCCTGAATGAAGAAGACTGCTCAGGTGAAGAGCTTTTAATGCATGCACAGTTAGCGATGAGAGAAGCGGGTCAAATACCTCAAAGAGTTCTTTTTTATAAGCCGTATATGTCAAATGGCATAGCCGATCGTATATTGATTGAGCAAGAGCTGCATAAAGCATTGGCTAATGAAGAATTTTACTTGGATTTTCAGCCTCAAGTAAATTTAAAAACGGGTAAAATCGAATCGGTGGAAGCGTTAGTACGTTGGCGTCATCCAACCCGCGGATTTGTTTCGCCTGAGTTGTTTATCCCAATTGCAGAAGAATCGGGTCTAATTATTCCTTTAGGAAAATGGATTTTAGAAATGGCGTGCACTCAAGCGAAGACATGGAAGGAGCAAGGCTTGCCACCAATGAAGGTTGCTGTGAATGTATCCATTGGACAGTTATTCCAGCAAGATTTAGTGCATATGGTGCAAGAAATCTTACAACGTACAAATTTAGAACCGCAATATTTACAATTGGAAATTACAGAAAGTATGACAATGAACATTGATCAAATAACTCAGCTACTTCATGAGTTAAAGGCAATTGGTATACAAATTGCTGTTGACGACTTTGGGACAGGGTATTCGTCGCTTTCGTATTTAAAAGATTTTCCAATCGATTGTTTAAAAATTGATCGGGCGTTCGTTCGAAATATACAGCATAATTCAAATGATAAAGCGCTCGTTTCTATGATTTTATCAATGGCAAAGCATTTGAGATTAAAGGTTGTTGCTGAAGGAATTGAAGAAGTGGAGCAACTTGCTTTCCTGATTGAAGGTGATTGCGATTATATTCAGGGTTATTTATTTAGTAAACCGATTTCAGCAGAACAGATTTCCCAAAATTTTAACGAGATAAACAGTCGAGCAAAAGATATTTTAACAGAGTTAAAATATGAAGAGGATTTCGTCATTTAAAGTTGAGATTTTCAGTGGTGAAAAATAGAGCGAAGGATAGAAAGGCAAAAGCGATGGAAAGAATAATTGAAGCGACGGAAAGAAGAGTTGAAGCGATGGATAGAACGGCCAAAGCGACGGATGAGCAGTCAAAGCGGCGGATAGAGAAGCCAAAATCGTGGATAGAACCGTCAAAGTGATGGAAAGAAGAACTGAAGCGACGGAAAGAACCGCCAAAGCGACGGAAAGAAGAGCCGAAGCGACGGAAAGAACCGCCAAAGCGACGGAAAGAGCAGTCAGCGATGGAAAGAACTGGCGAAGCGACGGAAAGAGCAGTCAAAGCGACGGAAAGAGCGGCCATAGCGATGGATAGAGCAGCCAAAATCGTGGATAGAACCGTCAAAATGATGGATAGAGCAGTCAAAGCGACGGAAAGAAGAGCCGAAGCGACGGAAAGAGCAGTCAGCGATGGATAGAATCGTCAAAGCGATGGAAAGAGGAGTCAAAGCGACGGAAAGAGCGGCCACAGCGATGGATAGAGCAGCCAAAACCGTGGATAGAACCGTCAAAATGATGGATAGAGCAGCCAAAGTCGTGGATAGAACCATCAAGGCGACGGATAGAAGTCAAAATGATGAAGTGGTTGATTGGAATCAAGACTGTCGACTCCTTGCGGCTCATCAGACGCCCCCAGAATGGCCCGGCCGGAACGGAAATCAAACACTCGGTTTGACGGTAATAGGAATTTTATTGACATAATAAATAGGAAAACTGCTTACTTCATCACAGGAAGTAAGCAGTTTTATATTTGATGATAAAGTTTAATGTACGAGGTACTCTTCTTTTAATTCTCCTATGTCCACTTCCGAGCGTTCCTCTAAAGACCGACGTAAATGGACAGTTGCAGTTTTACCATCATCATGAAGTTTGTCAATCCAAATCGATACGCCATTATAGCTTACTTCATATTCTTTTGGTGAGGCGACAATTTCTTGTGCACGTGTATATTCCACTTGAAGGCCCCCTTATTTTTTTGTTTTGCCTTCTTTAGTGACTGAATTTATCATGTTCATAAACTCTTGAGAAAACTCTTCACTAACTTTGTTAGGCGCTATTTTTTGGTTTTTCGGCGTTTGAGGTAATGACCCTTTATTGGCACTTTGACCTTGCTTATTGTCTCTTCCCATGTTCAGTTTCTCCTTTCTTTTTGATATTTCTTAATATGGCTTTGAATTGATCTTTTTATCATGGGAAAAACTAGGGAAAGGTAAGAATTTATTGTATATATGTTTAGTGCTTTTTGTGTTAATAGATCGTCTTAAATGAGCATACTAAGCGTAATACGTGCTAAACTCCAAGAACGACTTCATGATTAACATCCTTTTGGCCAAATGAAAATCCTTTAGGACCGAAATCATCCTCACCATCACGATGAGTCTTTATTTATAATGAAACCTTTTTGATAGAAAAATCATTATTTAATAACGCCCAGTTTTGCGGGAATGGGAAACCTAACGCCCAATAGCTAATACCTCGAAGATTATATTCTTTCGTCATATCAAACTTAGCTTGTGCACTTCTAGCATCTTCAAACCATACCTCATGATTTCTACCTTGTTCATCGACATATCGGAAAAATGGTGATTGTGCCGTCCTATCATATTGAATGGTTGCCCCATGTTTTATTGCTCTATTAACGGCTTCTTGAGAGCTGAATGTTTCTGCTTCTTGGCCTTTAACATGTGGTAGAAGCCAATCGCGAGCATAAATTTGAAAGCCTAAAAATATTTTGTTAGCAGGCATAACGGATAAAGCATATTCCACAACTTTTCTCATCTCGTTAATGGGTGAAATAGCTTGTGGTGGACCAAGTCGGTATCCCCATTCATATGTCATCAAAATGACAAAGTCTGCAATTCTTCCGTGTGCTTCATAATCATGAGCCTCATATAAAGTTCCTGCCTGCGTTGCGCTCGTTTTTGGGGCAAGTGCCGTTGATACTAGGAATCCTTTTGGATGAAGACGATCAACAGCTAATTGGAGGAAAGTGTTGTAATTCTCTCGATCTGCTGGAAGAACGTTTTCGAAATCAACGTTTAGGACTTTATAGCCCTTTTCCTGCATCACTTGCAAAGTATTGTGGATAACCTTTTCCCGTAAATCTGCACTAGATAAAATAACATGTGATAAGTTGGAACCGGCTTCTGTGGAAGAGAAATTCGTAAGGGTTAACATAGGTGTAATGTTCTTAGTAATAGCTGCATCGATCATTTCTTTATCCTTTATAGGCTGTAATGTCCCATCCTCCTTCACCATATAAGCAAAGGGACTAAAATAAGTTAGTAGATGACCGATTGCGTTAATCGACTGTACGGCTTCTTTAGGCTCTTGATACGTATAAGCATTTACTTCAATGGTAGGCTTTGCTCTCGGAATAATTAAATGCGCACCAGCATAAATCATATTTGGATTAGAAATTCCATTTTCTGAAACGATTGCTTGAACAGTCGTTCCAAATTGTGTAGCAATTTGCGATAGAGTTTCTCCTGGCAGCACAATATGTGTAGTAGGTGGAATAATTAGTCTAGTTCCAGGTGTTAAAACATCTGGATTTGTTAAATGATTTTCTGTGATAATCGATTGTATAGTCACCCCGTAATGTTGAGAGATCGACCATAAGGTGTCACCCTTTTTTACAATATGGGTTGTGTAAGGGGAAGGGATAACGAGTGCTTGCCCGATTACTAATTGATCTGGATTAGATAAAGCGTTTAATTGGATAATGGAATTGGTAGGTACAGAATAGCTGTTTGCAATTTGCCAAAGTGTTTCACCAGCGCTTACAACATGGATAATCATAAGGACACCTCCTTAGTGGTTTCAATATAGCATCATATGTATGAATAAAGAGAATGAGCATTTATCTTTCATTTTTAAGCGATAAAAATTCCGATTTTCATATTCTTTCCAAGTGATACGCATAGGATAAAACATATGTATTGCATCATTTGAGAGAGGAGCTGTGTGTTGAAGAAAGTAAAGCTCACAGGAAGAATTGTTACCCCTAAAGATCCGGACTATGAGCAAGCAAGAACAAATAATAACTTAAATGATCCCAAATTTCCCGGTATCATTGTATTTTGTCGACATACGAAAGATGTTATCAATGCATTAAGATGGGCAAGAGAAAATAATGAATTATTTCGAATCAGAAGTGGGAGACATAACTATGAAAATTATTCATTATTAAATGAAGGTCTCGTTATAGATGTTAGTGATATGCATGACATAACTATTAACCAGCAAGATATGACAGCAAGAATTGAAGCGGGCGCTAATTTAGGAAAAGTATATCGGATATTATGGGAAAATGGTTTTACAATCCCGGCAGGAACTGAAGGTAGTGTAGGGGTTGTTGGTTTGACACTTGGTGGCGGAATTGGCATGCTATCACGTCCGTTTGGGCTAACATGTGACAATTTACTTGAACTTGAAATGGTTGTTGCAAATGGTCATGAAGGGGCTGAAGTAATCCAAGCTGACAAGGAGAAAAATAGTGATTTATTTTGGGCAAGTTGTGGCGGGGGCGGTGGGAATTTCGGCATCGTTACAGCTCTTACATTTAAACTGCATCCTATTTCTAACGTATCGATTTTCTCCATTACATGGGGATGGGAAGATTTTGAACGAGCCTTTGACACATGGCAAAAATGGGCGCCATATACAGATGAACGTTTGACCTCACAGATTGAGCTTAAATCTAAGGAAGTGGGCGAAATTGTTGCTCAAGGTGAGTTTATAGGTACGGCATCTGAGTTAAAGAAACTACTCCGTCCATTAAGGAAAACAGGTTCACCAGTGAATATATGGATAAAGGAAGTACCGTATATTAAAGCGGTAGAATTTTTTGACTTACCGAGCGGCAACAAACCAGCCTTCCGTAAAAGGTCAGGATCCTTTATTGAAAGGCCATTCCCTCATGCTGCTATTGTAAAAATGAAAGAATTTTTAACGAATACGCCAAATAGAGACACGACTATTTGGCAGCAATCTCTTAGAGGTACGATCAGTCAAATTGGGTCAAATCGGACAGCTTATTATTATAGGAATGCTTTGATTGCTCAGGAGTATAATACTTCATGGAAAAAAGCTAAAGAAGAAGAAAAAAATATTCAGTGGGTGGAGAATTTAAGAAGAGCTTTGTCACCTTACACTGCTGGCGATTATGTGAATTTCCCGGATCGTTTTATAAAAGATTGGCCAACTGCCTATTATGGTCGTAATCTTAGAATGCTTAGAGAGGTAAAGGGGAAATACGATCCGTTTAATGTATTTCATTTTCCTCAAAGTATTCCACCAAATAAAAAATGGCTTTAATTGAGGAAGATGAACTGCCTGTAAAAGCCTGTTGTGAAGACTAATAATCAGTGGGGAGGAAAGAACCCCCACTGATTAAAGTTTCACTTTCACTCTCTATTTTTCTGCAAGTATTTTATTGATCGCTGGAATATCAGCGGGAGCAAAATTAAGATTTAGCAGCTCATTTCGAGGAACCCATCTAATTTCAGCATGTTCTAACAGGACAGGCTCTCCTTTTGTAATTGACGCTTTAAATGTTTCTAAGCGTACGATAAATTTTTCATATTCATAAATCGTATCCTCAACCTTTTCACCGACTTGTATAGAGCAATTAAATTCCTCTAATATTTCACGAGTCAAAGCCTGATCAGGAGATTCGCCCTCTTCAATTTTACCACCAGGAAATTCCCAATAATTTGCTAGTACCATATTAGGATTTCTTAACGCACAAAAAATTTCGTGCTTATCATTTTCTATAATTGCACCGACTACATGTACATTTTTTTTCATTTATTTTCATCCCCATTGTGCATTCTTAAAATAATGAAAATTATAACATATATCACTGAAAAATCCCCTATTGTCGAGTAGGGAATAATTTTGCTCATTTCCATAGCGTGTGGTTGATTTCCGTTACGGTTGGGCGCTTTATAGCTGCGCTTTGCTTTCGCACAGAAAACATTTGTAGCTGCCGCTTCGTTTTCGCACAGAAAACATTTGTAGCTGCCGCTTCGCTTTCGCACAGAAAACATTTGTAGCTGTCGCTTCGCTTTCGCACAGAAAACATTTGTAGCTGTCGCTTCGCTTTCGCACAGAAAACATTTGTAGCTGTCGCTTCGCTTTCGCACAGAAAACTTTGTAGCTGTCGCTTTGCTTTCGCACAGAAAACTTTGTAGCTGTCGCTTTGCTTTCGCACAGAAAACTTTGTAGCTGTCGCTTTGCTTTCGCACAGAAAACATTTGTTACTGCCGCTTCGCTTTAGCACAGAAAACATTTGTAATAGAAAAATAACAATTAAACTGTTTTTTTGCATGACTATGTAATTGTCGTTTTCTACTGTATAATAATGAACAATATATAGGAAAAAGGCGGTACGAGGTACGATGAAAAGAATTGAATCTACGCAAAATGCGTTAGTGAAATATTGGAAGAAGCTTGCTACAACACGTAAAGAGCGTGAAAGATCAGGAGAATTCCTAGTAGAGGGATTCCACTTGGTGGAAGAAGCATTAAAAAATACGGAACAAGTGATGCAACTAATTGTACGTGAAGGTGTAGAATTACCAATGCTTTGGCCGATTGATAATGTAGCCATCGTTGAGGTAACGGCTGCTGTTGCCAAGGAGTTTGCTGAAACGGAGACTTCACAAGGTGTATTTGCGGTTTGTAAGCAGCCTTTATTAGACGAAGGTGTAATGGCCACGTGGCGAAAGGTGCTGCTAATTGATGCCGTGCAAGATCCAGGAAATATTGGAACGATGATTCGTACTGCAGATGCAGCTGGTTTGGATGCAGTCATACTCGGTAAGGGCTGTGCGGATTTATATAATCCTAAAACGCTTCGTTCTGCACAAGGCTCACATTTCCATATCCCGGTCATTCGAGGCGATTTAGAGGAATGGATTGAGCAGCTACAAAATAATGGTGTACCAGTATTTGGGACTGCTTTAGATGAGGATGCAGTTGTCTATAGCGATGTTGAACATACTGGTGCATTCGCGATCATGATGGGGAATGAAGGTAGTGGTATTCATCCACAACTACTTTCGATGACAGATCAAAATATTATTATTCCAATTTTGGGACAAGCGGAGTCTCTAAACGTAGCAGTAGCAACAGGAATCGTTTTATATGGATTTGTTAAGTAGGTAATAAAAGCAATGACAACTGTAATTGCAAGAATATGGTGAAATCGTTAAAATTTTTGGTCATCACCATAAAGTGTGGTTGATTTCCGTTCCGACTGGGCGCTTTGTTGCTGCCGCTTCGCTTTCGCACAGAAAAACATTTGTAGCTGCCGCTTCGCTTTCGCACGGAGCAAAGCTTCCTGAGGGCGTCTGATGAGCCGCTTCGCTGTAGGGTCGGGCCAACACGATGGTGGTCACGAAGGCGTTATCACAGGATGTGATGCTTTTAGCCTTCGTTCCTGCCCAGTCTCCACTCCAAATCAACTAATATATGGAATATGGTTTAACAAATGTCATCTGCAATTTTTGGCGATGAGCCTAAAAATTGCCGATAGAACCATTTTTATCGATGGCAATAGGTACATGGCTCTTGATTTGAATTGGTATAGTATTGTATAATCACTGTTAAAATGTAAACGAAAATGCTTTGACCGGGAAGTAGTAAAGATTGTGAATGGACGACAGGGAGTGCAGGCCGATGATTGAGAGCCAGTGCCGTACCAATGCAGTTTTGAATTCATCCTGCGAGCAGCTACCGGGACCAGCGAAACGCTGTAAAGGTATGCCGGCTTTAATCTAGTCGTTATGTCAATGAAGTGATTGTTAGGAATTTTCCTTGCAATAACTAGGGTGGTACCGCGAATATGTCCTCGTCCCTTTTTTAGGGGCGAGTTTTTTTTATGCCATCAACAAAATTGGCATGGATTTGAACAAGGAGGGTTTATTACATGGAAGAGCAATTAAAGCAATTAGAGCAAGAAGCACTTGCTAAAATTGAAGCGGCAGCAAATTTAAAGGAATTAAATGATGTGCGAGTAGCATATCTAGGGAAAAAAGGACCTATCACTGATTTATTAAAAGGTATGGGGAAATTATCCGCTGAGGAACGCCCAAAAATGGGTGCTTTAGTCAATACAGTTCGTGAAAAGGTAACGGCTGTATTAGAGGAAAAGGTAACTGTGCTAGAGGAAGCAGCCATTGCTGAAAAATTAGCAAGTGAGTCGATTGATGTCACTTTACCTGGCCGTGAAATTAAAGTTGGCAATCGTCATCCATTAACACGTGTTATTGAAGAAATTGAAGATTTATTTATCGGTATGGGCTATGAAATTGCTGAAGGGCCGGAAGTGGAAAAGGATTATTATAACTTCGAGGCACTAAACTTACCGAAGGGACATCCTGCTCGTGATATGCAAGATTCGTTCTATATTTCCGAGGAAATATTATTACGTACGCATACTTCTCCTGTGCAAGCTCGCACGATGGAAGAGAAGAAGGGTGAATCAATTCGCATTATTTGTCCAGGGAAAGTATTCCGTCGTGACAACGATGATGCTACACACTCTCACCAATTCATGCAAATTGAAGGGTTAGTGATCGGTGAAAATATTCGCATGAGTGACCTTAAAGGTACACTTGATACATTAGCGAAAAAAATGTTTGGTGCGGACCGCGAAATTCGACTTCGACCAAGCTTCTTCCCATTCACAGAGCCATCTGTTGAAATGGATATTTCTTGCTTCAAATGTGGTGGTTCTGGCTGTAACGTATGTAAAGGTACAGGCTGGATTGAAATATTAGGAGCTGGAATGGTGCATCCAAATGTACTTGAAATGGCTGGCTATGATCCAAAGAAAGTATCAGGCTTTGCATTCGGTATTGGTGCTGAACGTATTGCAATGTTGAAATATGGTGTCGACGATATTCGTCATTTCTATACAAGTGACACACGTTTCTTATCACAATTCGAGCGAACAGAAGCGTAAGGGGGATAACAAATGTTAGTATCATTAGATTGGTTAAAAGATTATGTAAATACACAGGATTTAACACCTGAGGAGTTAGCTGAAAAAATTACGCGCTCTGGAATTGAAGTAGATGCAGTAATTGACCGTGCTAACGCAATGGATAAAGTTGTTGTCGGCTATGTCGTATCAAAGGAAAAACACCCTGAAGCAGATAAATTAAATATTTGCCAAGTGGATGTTGGTGAAGCTGAACCACAACAAATTATTTGTGGTGCTCCAAACGTAGATGCTGGTCAAAAAGTTATTGTCGCTCGTCCTGGTGCACATTTACCAGGCGGCATTAAAATAAAAAAAGCGAAACTTCGTGGACATGAATCAAACGGCATGATTTGTTCATTACAAGAGTTAGGAATCGAAGGGAAACTAGTTCCTAAAGCATATTCTGAAGGTATTTATGTGCTTCCTAAGGGAGCTGAGGTCGGTTCAGATGCCCTTGCTATTTTAGGTTTACGTGACACAGTATTAGAGCTTGGTTTAACACCAAACCGCTCAGATGCACTGTCAATGCTAGGTGTGGCGTATGAAGTTGGCGCCATTCTATCTGAAGAAGTGAAGTATCCAGAAATCGCCTACAGCACATCTTCTGAAAAAGCAGAAGACATGTTAAAGCTTCGAGTAGAAGATTTACAAGCAAACCCAATGTATGTAGCAAAAGTTGTGAAAAACGTAAAAATCGCGGAATCGCCGATGTGGCTACAAAATCGCTTAATGGCAGCAGGTGTACGCCCTCATAATAATGTGGTCGATGTAACGAACTACATTTTAATGGAATACGGTCAACCGCTTCATGCCTTTGACTACGATAGTCTTGCAACAGGTGAAATCGTAGTGCGTAAAGCAACAGATGGCGAAAAAATTACTACTTTAGATGACCAAGAGCGTACATTGAAAGCAACAGATTTAGTCATTACAAATGGCAAAGAGCCAGTAGCTATCGCAGGTGTAATGGGTGGTGCTAACTCTGAAGTAAATGATTCTACAACAACGGTTGTGATCGAATCTGCTTATTTCGATGGTTTAACTGTACGTCAAACATCACGTCATCTTGGACTTCGTTCAGATGCTTCTGCTCGCTTTGAAAAGGGTGTTGACCCTAACCGTGTATTACCAGCTGCAGAACGTGCTGCTGCACTACTAGCTGAACTAGCTGGTGGGGAAGTGTTAGAGGGAACATGCATCGTAGATGAGCTAGATAAATCACCGGCACGTGTTGTCGTTTCTCCAGATTTTATTAATGAACGTTTAGGTATGAAAATTTCATTAGAAGAAATGTTGACTATTTTAGAGCGTCTTAAATTTGGCGTAGAAGCAGCAAATGGTTTACTAATCGTTGATGCACCAACACGTCGTCAAGATATTAAAATTGAAGAAGATATTGTAGAAGAAATTGCTCGTTTATATGGCTATGATGAAATCCCGATGACGTTACCAGAGGGAGCAAACCAAGTAGGTCGTCTAACACCATATCAAGCAAATCGTCGTGTTGTTCGTAACTATATGGAGGGGGCAGGCCTTTACCAAGCTGTCACTTACTCATTAACTTCAGATGCATTGTCACAACGCTTTGCATTGAAAGCTGAGCCAGTAACACGTTTACTAATGCCGATGAGTGAGGACCGTTCAACACTACGTCAAAGTCTTATCCCACATTTAATTGAAGCGGCTGCGTATAATGTTGCACGTAAAGCTGGCAATGTGGCATTGTATGAAATCGGTTCAGTATTCCTTGGTCAATCAGAAGAGGGGCTACCGTACGAGGAAGAGCATGTGGCGGCAGTAGTAACAGGAACATGGCTTGACCATGCTTGGCAAGGGGAGAAAAAAGCAGTAGATTTCTTCGTCTTAAAAGGCATTGTAGAAGGTGTTATCGGTAAGCTCGGTTTAGAGGACCGTATTTCATTTGTAAAAGCTGAAGTAGATGGATTACATCCAGGACGTACTGCTAGCATTCTTTTAGACGGTGAACAAGTGGGTATTATTGGTGGATTACATCCAGCAGAGCAAAAAGCATGGGGTGTCAAAGACACATATGTAATGGAAATGAATCTAGTAACATTATTAAATGCTAATGCAAAAGAAGCACCTCTTGGTTATACACCAGTGCCTCGCTTCCCAGCAATGTCTCGTGATATTGCCCTTATCATGGACCGTACAACAACAGCTGGAGAGGTTATTGCTGCGATTCGCTCAGCAAGCGTGAAATTATTGAAAGACGTTCGTGTATTCGACGTATATGAAGGTGAAAAAATGGAGGCTGGTAAAAAATCAGTTGCATTCTCCCTAACATACTTCGATCCAGAACGTACTTTAACAGATGAAGAGGTTGTTGCAGCACATAACAAAGTGTTAAAAGCTATTGCAACAATTGAAGGTACAGAAGTACGTTAATTTTTAACTTCTTTTCAGCATATAGGTTTTGTACCGAACGCGTAGCGACCAGTACAGATGTAGCTCTAAAGCGCTGAAAGAAGTTAAGCCTCCGGAGCTATTATGCCGAGGCATTATTGATTATGTTTTTGTGAGCTGTCTCTTAATGAGGCAGCTTTTTGTTTTATTCACATGGAGAAAATAAAGCACTGAAGAGAAGGGTTTTTCGCAATATTTAGAAATAACAAAAAATAAATTTTTGATTTATATTTGTGTATAGTATAATTTGGATAGAAAATTTTACTATTGGGTGGTAGTTATTATGAAAAATCATCGAAAAAGAAGAGGCTTTTCCATGCGTGCCCGATTAATATGGGCGTTTACTTTGACACTTTTAATTCCCAGTATTGCCATTGGTACGTTTTCATATTTGAAGGCTTCTGATCAATATGACAAGGAATTAAGTAATAGCTCGCGCGAAAGTGTCGATTTATTAAATACACTAATTTCAAATGAGATATCACCTATTCAAAGTGATGCGGAGTATTTAGCTGCTTCTTTTAATAAAAATGTGCAAGATGCAGATGCTTTAAAGGAATTAGAAAAATATAATGCTTTACATAGCAATGTCTCTGTTGTCAATTTAGCAATTGAGGGGCACAAATTTATGCGTGAGCCATATGCTAAATCCTCAGCCGATTATGATCCATTTACGCGACCATGGTACTTAAAGGCTATTGAATCACCAGGTAAAGGCGTTATGGTTGATCCATATAAATCAACGATTACAGGTGAATTAATATTAGCAGTATCAGCTGGTTTACAGGATCGTTCAGGGGTTATTTCTATTGGTCTAAATTTAGACGGAATTTCCGAGCTAGTGAAATCAGTGGAGATTGGTGATAATGGCTATGCTACATTAGTAAATGCCAATAATCTTATTATTGCTGATCCACAATTAGAGGCAGGATCGGAGCTCAAAAAGTCGTATATAGAAAAGATACAAGGAAAAGAAGAAGGTAGTTTTACCATTGAAGAAGATGGGAAAAAGCATCGAGTGTTTTTTACTACTAATAAACTAACTGGGTGGAAAATTATTGGGACTATGGATTTGGCAGACGTAGCAGCTGTCACAAAACCAATATTAATAAACACGATGACCGTTATTGTCATTGCACTAATCGTATTTGGAATCATTGGTGCTTTCATAATAAGAACAATCACTCAGCCATTAAATAAGTTGTCAACAGTAGCTGAGCAGGTTGGAGATGGTGATTTACGTATTTTAATTGATATTAAAAGACATGATGAGATAGGTAAATTGGCAGATATATTCAATAAAATGATTCTATCTTTACGTAGTGTAGTTGGTAACATTGGTGAGGAATCCAATCAGTTAGCTGCATCATCGGAGGAACTTACAGCAAGTACATCTGAAAATAAACGAGCTACATCGCAAATTGTTGATTCCATTCAAACATTTGCTGAAACGGTTGATTTGCAAGCCGAAACAATTAATGATAGCACTAACGCTGTACTTGAAATGTCTTCATCCATTCAACAAATTGCCGTTAAGTCCGATACCGTTAATGAGATGTCCCATAAAGCAATGGAGGCTGTTGTGATAGGAGACGAAACTATTCAAACAGCAATAGGCCAAATGAAAATGATTCAAAGTACTGTCCAAGCACTTGAAAACACCGTACAAACACTAAGTGATCGTTCAAATGAAATCGGACGTATTGTAGAGGCTATTACGCAAATTGCTGATCAAACGAATCTTTTAGCTCTAAATGCTGCAATTGAAGCTGCTCGTGCAGGTGAGCATGGAAAAGGTTTTGCAGTTGTTGCTGATGAGGTGCGAAAGCTTGCTGAGCAATCCGCACAATCAACCATGCAAATAAAAGATATCATTGATTATATTCAAGCCGATACAAAACTAGCGGTTGAATCAATGGCTGCTGGTTCAGCTGAGGTAATAAAGGGAATTGATGTAACAAATATGGCAGGAAAGTCATTCAAAGAAATTAGTGATAATGTGCAAAGCGTAACCTATGAAATAGGACAAATTTCAGAGACAGCAAAAGTTATTTCTGAACACTCCAATCAAGTGGCTCTAGGAATTGAAAGTGTGCTTCAGCGAACAAATGACAATACAGCAAGTGCACAAAATATATCCGCCGCAACAGAGGAACAGCTTGCTTCTATGGAAGAAATCGCTGCATCGGCAGAAGCCCTTGCTAAAATGTCTGAAAATCTACAACAAACCATTAAACAGTTTAAATATTAGGCTAAACAAAAATCTGATCATAATAAGTTTTTGATAGAAAGAATTTCGCTAACTACAATAGAGAACTAGTTGTGTATAACTTGTAATCTGCTGGAGTATAGCGAAATTTTTTTGTCAAATAGACCAATATTATTTCATCTTTTTAGCTTTCTCAGTATTCGCAAAGTGCCATTTCGTAATGGTACGTAAAAATTCCTCACCTTGTTTCCGCCAAATGCGTCCTGCTAACGCATCTACTTTCGCTGAAGCTCCCTTCAACAACTCTATCCCAGCAATCTCGCTCAGACGGTCCATTTCTTTTAAAAATGCAGCACGAGCTAATATTGATGCAGTTGCTACGGAAAGATGTAGTTGCTCGGCCTTCGTAGAAAATAGCACATTCTCCCGAACAATATCTCGTTCATTTTTTAAGTAATTGTAATAAACGCCGCGTTCCGCAAACTGATCTATCAAAATATGTTCTGGTTTTTCGGGCGCCATTTTCGCCAGTGCATTTTTAAGTGCTCGATTGTGCATCATAGCTTTCATTTTACCTTGAGAGTAGCCTCGTGATTGTAATTCGTTATATTTTTCATTGCGTAGTACAAGTACACTATGGACACAAGCTGCTCGTAAATCAGGGGCTATTTTACGCATGTAATCATCCGTTAGCATTTTTGAGTCTTTGACACCAAGTTCGTTTATAAGCGCAATTTTTGATGATGGGACATATACGGCTGCAACTGTTATTGGACCGAAATAATCACCAGTACCAGTTTCGTCTGAGCCTAGCACCGACATCGTAGCAAAACCTTCTGGAAGAACGTCGCCCTTTACTCCTATCGACGATGATTTTTGTGTATTTTGTTCTTCTATGTTTCCCCAGCGCGCAGCTTCTCGCTCAGCTCCTCCCCCTTGGAACATTAATTTACCTGATTTGTACATCGTAATTGCTGTATCTGGGAGCTTTGCGGCAAAGATTACACCTGGAGCTTTACGCTCTATAAAATGGTTGGCATAGTATGACATTACCTCTTTTTGTCTATTTGTTGATATGGAAAGTACAATATTTGACATTTACTCGTTCCTTTCTGTCCTCGTTGTTCACAATTTTATACCTTTCATGGTATGATAATAAATAGCTTTTTTGTGTAAGCAGCTCACAATAAAAAAATTCGTGAGCACAAAAATTTTTAAAGGAGGGTGCGACTATGGAAAATCAAGAAAAGAATAAAATTTCTGTGGAAATCTACGGTCATACATATAAAATGGTCGGCTCTGAATCCATGGGACATATGCGACTTGTCGCTTCAATTGTTGATGACCGTATGCGCGAAATGAATGTACATAATCCCTCTCTTGATAGCACAAAGCTCGCCGTTCTTACAGCAGTAAATACCGTTCATGACTATTTACTATTAAAAGAACAAATGGAAAAACTAGAAGAAGAATTGAAAAAATTAAAGGGTTGAAGTGAATGTTAGATTTAATCATATTAGTGGTGCTATTAGCCGGGCTCATCGTTGGTGCAAAACGTGGTTTCATTGTTCAGATGATGCATATCGTTAGCTTTATAGTTGCCCTAATAGTTGCGTATATCTATTATAAACCATTAGCACAAAAATTTGTGTTTTGGGTTCCGTATCCAGGTGTAACAGATTCAGGTAGTCTTGGAGTAGTTATTGATAGCCTGGATTTAGACCGCACTTTTTACCGTGTCATTGCATTTGCAGTTATTTTCTTTGCGGTGAAAATTACATTGCAAATTGTGGCATCGATTTTTGATTTTATAGCGTATTTACCTGTGTTAGGTACAGTGAATCGCTGGCTTGGAGCATTGTTTGGCATGATTGAAAACTATTTAATTATGTTTATTTTACTGTACATTCTTGCTTTATTGCCAGTTGCTTCTATTCAAAGTTTAATGTCGAAGTCGTTGTTAAGTGGTCTCATTTTGGAACACACCCCAATTATTACAAGTATGTTCCAAAATTGGTGGTATATTTATATGCAATAGCAAACTGTGCACTTCTCTCGGTTTTGAGGGAAGTGTTTTTACGATAGGAGGAATTCCCAATGAACAAAAAAACAATTATTCGCACATTTGAAAAAATTGCATTGTATATGGAATTACAAGGGGAAAATCCATTCAAAGTGTCTGCCTTTCGAAAAGCTGCTGCCGCACTCGAAGGGGACGAGCGCTCGTTAAGTGAGATGGAAGATGTAACAAAGCTTAAGGGTATAGGTAAAGGTACAGCTGCGGTTATTGAGGATTTAATGACAAATGGTGAATCAAGCTTATTAAAAGAATTAGAAGAAATTGTACCAAAAGGATTGCTCCCGCTATTAAAACTTCCAGGCTTAGGTGGTAAAAAAATTGCTAAGCTTCATCAAGAGTTAGGGGTTGATTCTGCGGACAGTTTAAAGGCTGCTTGTGAGGAAGGTAAAGTTCGTGAGCTAGCAGGCTTTGCGGCTAAGACTGAAGAAAAAATTTTAAAGGAGCTTGCAAATTTAGCAAATCGATCAGAACGTTTACCGATTTGGCAGCTGGAGCCAGTTGTTTTACAAATTGAAGCTCTTCTAGGTAGTATGGAAGAAGTAGAACGTTTTTCTGTTGCAGGAAGCTTCCGTCGTGCAGCTGAAACAAGTAAAGATATTGATTTTATTGTTGTAACTGAAGCAGTTGAAACTGTACGTGAAAAGTTACTGAATAAGCTTTCTGTACAAGAAGTCGTAGCAGCTGGTGATACAAAAATTTCAGTTATTTTAGATCTAGATGAGCCTGTAAGTGCAGATTTCCGATTAGTAAGAGATGTAGAATATGCAACAGCTTTGCATCATTTCACAGGCTCGAAAGATCACAATGTACGCATGCGTCAAATTGCTAAAGCCCGTGGTGAAAAAATTAGTGAATATGGTGTAGAGCAGGCTAATGGCACCGTATTAACGTTTAAGGATGAAGAAGCATTTTTTGCGCATTTTGATTTACCATTTATTCCACCGAGTTTGCGTACAGGAACATCGGAATTTGACAAAACGAATGACATTAAAAGTCTAGTGAAAATAGAAGATATTAAAGCAGATTTGCATATGCATACGACTTGGTCCGATGGTGCATACTCTATTGCTGAAATGGGCGAAGCATTGATTGCGCGTGGCTATCAGTATAGTGTTATTACTGACCATTCACAATTTTTAAAAGTAGCGAATGGTCTAACGCCAGAGCGTTTAACAAAGCAACGTGCTGAAATTGAGGCGTTTAATGAAGCACATCCTGATTTTCATTTATATGCGGGGACAGAAATGGATATTTTGCCGGATGGTTCCCTAGATTTTGAAGATGATGTGCTAAAAGAATTAGACTTTGTCATTGCCTCTATTCACTCTAGCTTTACACAATCGCAGGACAAAATTATGGCACGTTTACTTACGGCGATGCAAAATCCGTACGTTCATATGATTGCACATCCAACTGGTCGCATTATTGAGGATCGTAATGGCTATAATCCTGATATGGGACAATTAATTTCGTGGGCAAAGGAATATGGTAAAATTTTAGAGTTAAATGCGAATCCATATCGTCTTGATTTATGTGTAGAGCATTTAGAAATGGCTTTGGCAGCTGGTGTGCCCGTAGCAATCAATACGGATGCCCATGATATTGCTCATTTACGCTTTATGGATATTGGGGTGCGCTATGCAAACAGAGCATGGTTAAAAAAGGATATAATTGTGAATACATGGACGCGAAAACAATTTGAAGCGTTTATTCGACGAAATAAATAGATTGAGGAGGTGTTCTCAGTGATCGCAGAACGCGCATTGAAAACACTAGAATATGATAAAGTACGTCAGCAAGTGGCTACATACTGTACTTCTTCAATCGGTAAATCAGCGGTTGATGAGCTTGTACCACAGACAGACTTTGAAAAAGTTGTACAATTATTAGAAGAAATGGATGAAGGACTATCCATATTACGTGTTAAAGGCAATGTGCCGATGGGTGGGATTTTTGATGTGCGACCAGCTGCAAGGCGTGCACAAATCGGTGGCATGCTTTCAGCGATGGAACTAATGGAAGTTTCAAGTACAATTCGAGCTAGTAGAATTCTTCGCAATTTTATAGAAGATATACAATCAGAAGAAGTGATTGAGATTCCTCATTTCATCGCAAAAAAAGAAGCGATGCCTGTTTTGACAGGCTTGCAACATGAAATTAATAACTGTATTGATGACAACGGTTCTGTGCTAGACTCTGCAAGCCAAACTTTGCGTTCAATTCGCCAGTCTTTGCGCGCAGAGGAGGCCAAAGTACGTTCTAAGCTGGAAAGCCTTATACGTGGGAGCAATGCTTCAAAAATGCTTTCAGATACACTTGTAACGATTCGTAATGATCGCTTTGTTATTCCCGTTAAGCAAGAGTATCGTCATCATTATGGTGGAATTGTGCATGACCAATCCTCTTCGGGCCAAACATTATTTATCGAGCCAGATTCGATTGTACAAGCGAATAATGAAATTCATCGATTAAAAATGAAAGAGCAAGCTGAAATTGAACGCATCTTACTTGCCTTAAGTGCAATGGTAGAGGAAGTAGCCCCAGATTTATTTAATTTAGTAAAAGTACTAGGTGAGATTGACGTTATTTTAGCTAAAGGCAAATATGGGCAAGCGAACAAATGTACAATGCCTAAAATGAATAACGATGGCTATATTCGACTTGTTCGTGCACGTCATCCGCTTTTACCAATTGAAACAGCGGTTCCTAACGATATTGAATTTGGGAAAGACAT
The DNA here is from genome assembly GCF_044763535.1 of Lysinibacillus sp. NPDC095746. Taxonomy (NCBI): domain Bacteria; kingdom Bacillati; phylum Bacillota; class Bacilli; order Caryophanales; family Bacillaceae; genus Lysinibacillus; species Lysinibacillus sp. NPDC095746. The sequence continues at coordinate 16,795 of NZ_JBIWGL010000034.1, read as the reverse complement.
TACGGCAATTGTGATTACAGGGCCAAACACGGGCGGTAAAACCGTCACTTTAAAAACAGTTGGACTATGTACATTAATGGCACAGGCTGGGTTACCAGTGCCTGCACTTGATGGTTCAGAGCTTGCTGTTTTCAAGCAGCTTTTTGCAGATATTGGAGATGAACAGTCAATTGAACAATCACTGTCAACATTCTCCTCCCATATGGTCAACATAGTAGATATCTTACAAAAGTTTGATTTGGAATCACTCGTTCTATTTGATGAATTAGGTGCCGGGACAGATCCTCAGGAAGGGGCAGCTCTGGCCATCTCCATTTTAGATGAAGTACATGGTCGTGGCGCCCGCGTTATGGCAACAACGCACTATCCTGAGCTAAAAGCGTATGGCTATAATCGTCCAGGGGTTGCCAATGCAAGTGTAGAGTTTGATATTGAGACATTGAGTCCAACATATCGTCTACTTATTGGTGTACCAGGCCGCTCTAATGCATTTGAAATTTCAAGTCGTCTGGGCTTACCAGAATCGATTATTGACCGTGCGAAAAGCTTTACAGGTACAGATCGCCATGAGGTAGAGTCAATGATTGCTTCACTAGAAGAGACTCGTCGCCAATCTGAAGATGATGCAGAACGCTCTCATGAATTACTTATGGAGTCTGAAGAACTTCGTAAAGAGCTACAAGGAAAACTACAAGCTTACGAAGAACGCAAAGAAGCACTCGATAAAAAAGCGAAAGAAAAGGCTCGTAAAATTGTTGATGAAGCAAAAAGAGAAGCAGAATCAATTATTGCTGAGCTGCGAGAAATGCGCAAAAATGCAGACCAAGTTGTTAAAGAGCATGAACTCATCGAAGCACGTAAACGATTGGAAGAAGCTACCCCGCTTGAAAACAATAAAGTGTTGAAAAAAGCAGCACAAGTAAAGGCTCGTGCACAAAACTTAGTTGTCGGAGACGAGGTAAAGGTGTTAAGCTATGGACAACGGGGTACATTGCTCGAAAAAGTATCGGATACCGAATGGGTTGTGCAAATGGGTATTCTGAAAATGAAAATCTCAGATAGTGATCTAGAGTATATTAAACCCGAAAAAGAACCTGTTCAACGTATGGCTGGTGTAAAAAATCGCAATAGTCATGTAAAATTAGAATTAGATTTACGCGGCGAACGGTATGAAGATGCCATCATACGTACGGAAAAATATATTGATGATGCCTTGCTTGCTAACTATGGGCGTGTATCAATTATTCATGGTGTCGGTACAGGTGCATTACGTCAGGGAATTCAAAGTTATTTGAAAAAGCATAAGCGTGTAAAATCCTTCCGTTTTGGTGAAGCGGGTGAGGGAGGATTAGGTGTCACGGTTGTGGAATTGAAATAAGCAGTAAAGGGGACGGAGAAAAATGCTGAATTCTAGCTTTTGGCGATATCCAATTATCGAAACGGCAGGATATTTTAGTGTTGTTGTATTATGTTTAGTCGTCTCGATGGCATTGTTCGAAGTCGTTACGAAATATAAAAACTGGGAAGAAATTAAAAATGGTAATATCGCTGTGGCACTTGCAACAGGCGGGAAAATACTGGGGATTTGTAATATTTTTCGCTTTTCCATTGCGCGCCACAGCACTTTAAGTGAAATGATTGGCTGGGGCCTTTTTGGTTTTACATTACTAATTGTGGCGTATTTCTTATTTGAATTTATGACACCCCGTTTTAATGTTGATCAAGAAATTGCTAACGATAATCGCTCAGTCGGTTTCATTTCCTTTACCATTTCACTCGGTCTATCGTTTGTGATTGGGGCAAGTATTGCATAGGAGTGTAATGACATGGAAAAATTAGCAAAAGTACTAATCGTTGTCTGCATCGCATTTTTGGCAGTCGGTGTCTATTATATGATGACCCTTTAAGCAAAAACGCATCCTTTTATGAGGATGCGTTTTTTCATTTGTAAAGAGAAGAACTGATCGGGTAGCGAGAAAAAGTGATCGGGTATTACCGAAAACTGATCAGGTAGCGAGAAAAAGTGATCGGGTATCCCGGAAAACGGATCGGGTAGCGAGAAAAAGTGATCGGGTATCCCGGAAAACTGATCGGGTAGCGAGAAAAAGTGATTGGGTATCCCCGAGAACTGATCAGGTAGCGAGAAAAAGTGATCGGTTATCATCGAAAACTGATCAGGTAGCAAGAAAAAATGATCAGGTATCATTGAAAACTGATCAGGTAGCAAGAAAAAGTGATCGGGTATCCCGGAAAACTGATCAGGTAGCGAGAAAAAGTGATCGGGTATTACCGAAAACTGATCAGGTAGCAAGAAAAAGTGATCGGTTATCATCGAAAACTGATCGGGTAGCGAGAAAAAGTGATCGGGTATCCCCGAGAACTGATCAGGTAGCGAGAAAAAGTGATCGGTTATCATCGAAAACTGATCAGGTAGCAAGAAAAAATGATCAGGTATCATTG
>NZ_JBIWGL010000034.1:0-14235 GCF_044763535.1 Lysinibacillus sp. NPDC095746 | reverse complement strand
AAAACTAATCAGGTAGCAAGAAAAAGTGATCGGGTATCATTGAAAACTGATCAGGTAGCGAGAAAAAGTGATCAGGTAGCAAGTGAAACCACTCAGATTGTATCAGGTAAGTAAAGTGTGGAATCACTCAAAAGTGTAACGCCCAGACAGTAGAAATCTAGGTATCCACAAATTTTCTTAAATATAAAATATCTCTTCATTTAATCGCTTAAATTTTTATTTTAAAAAAAGCTATATGCAAAGGTAGAAATACCTGCTATATTCAAGGCAAAAAGAAGGGAGTATTTCATGTTATTAAAACCATTTGAGCAAGCAGCAATGATAACTGGATTACGTGCATTGGTTCATCGATTGGATTCGAGTCATCCGCTTCATATAAAAATTTCTCAAGATTTACAGCAGTTAGAAGCGGGTGATTTTGGAGAGCAAAGCATTATAAGAGAATTACAAAAGCTATCTAGGAGCCTTGAAATCTACATTTTACATAATATTACTTTATTTAAACCTGTTCCTATTCAACTTGATGTCGTAGTTATTACTCCGTATGCTGTTGTTATAATTGAAAGCAAAAATATACGAGGTAATATAGAATTGAAGCGTAGCCCAAGGCAAATGGTTCGTGTTTTAGAGAATGGAGATAAACATATTTTCAATCACCCAGAAATTCAACTCGATGAATATATTTTTGGCTTAAGTGAATTTTTTAAACAGCTAAATTTACAAGCAGAAATATTCGGTATCATAGTTTTCCCCTTTAATAATGCCGAGGTTTACTACGAAGAAGGTAAGTATCCAGTTTTAATGAGGCGTGAATTGACGTATTTTCTTAGACAACATATAAATAATAGTAAGTCAAAAAGTAAGATTCCTACGTCAAAAATAGCCAACCTTTTACTTAAGCATCATCGTATTTTTCAGACTCCCCCACTATGTATTCATTATAATATTGATCCCAAAGCCATAAAAAAAGGTATATTTTGCAGTCATTGTTATCAATTCAAATTAACCCGGCAAAAACATAGTTGGTTTTGTCCAAGGTGTAAAATATATGATAAAACCGCGGCTAATCAAGCATTGCAAGACTACTGTGTATTAATCGATGAGAAAATTAATACACAAACTGCTCGTTATTTTTTAGAATTATCAAATCGGCATCTTGCGAAGAGAATAGTACAAGATTATTCCAATAAAAAGGAAGGACAAAATAATCAAACCGTTTATTATTTGAAGGATAGGTAATAATGCAGGAGAAATTAGCTCCTAAAGTTTCAAAAGCTGCTTGGGTAATGTCAAAAAACTATCAGGTAAAGAGGGAAACTGATCGGGTAGCTCCTAAAACTGATCAGGTAAAGAGGGAAACTGATCGGGTAGCTCCTAAAACTTCAGGTAAAGAGAGAAACTGATCGGGTAGCTCCCAAAACTGATCAGGTAAAGAGAGAAACTGATCGGGTAGCTCCCAAAACTGATCAGGTAAAGAGAGAAACTGATCAGGTAGCTCCAAAACTGATCAGGTTAAGTGTAAAAATCATAAGTTCCATCACCCCATCACAAAATACTACTAAAACCTATTAATATTCCTTCAACTATCTAAAAAGTTAGCATTAAAAAATATTTTCGGAATATAGAAATATTAACTCAATCAAGTGCATAAAAAAAGATAGAATGAATGAGTATTCATACGCTCTATCGATCCAAAATCATAGGGAATATAGTTATATAAATGTTGTCAAATGCATAATAATTAATCGAAAATGCATTTATTTTCTATTTTGTGTTTGAAAGAGTATTTCATTTTCATTATAATTAAAATAAGAGTTTACAAGTTTGGGGCAAAGGGGAGAGGACGTATGACAACAAAACCATGGCTAAAAAATTATCCTGAAGAAGTACCATCGTCTTTAACGTTTGAGGAAATTCCTGTGCAAGAGTTTTTGACACGTGCCTATAAAAAGAATCCATCTAAAGTTGCGATTCATTTTATGGGAAAGGATTTGACGTACACTGAGCTATATGAGTCAGCGCTAAGGTTCGCAAACTATTTACAAGCTCTTGGAATAGAGAAGGGAGATCGAGTAGCTATTATGCTGCCGAACTCACCGCAAAGTGTAATCGCTTATTACGGGGCAATGTATGCTGGGGCGATTGTCGTACAAACAAATCCACTTTATACTGAGCGTGAGCTTCAATATCAAATGGCTGATTCAGGTGCGAAAGTTATTTTATTGATGGATATTTTGTATCCACGTGTTATGAAAATTATAAAAGAAACTGCACTTGAAAATGTCATTGTCACGGCTATTAAAGATTATTTACCATTTCCTAAAAATTTGGTTTATCCGTATATTCAAAAAAAGCAGTATGGTTTTAGTGTGAAGGTTGAACATAGTGGTCAAAATCATTTATTTACAGAAATTATGCGCTCAGCGCCCATCAAAATGATTGATATTCCCGTTGATTTTGAAGAGGACGTAGCATTGCTTCAATACACAGGTGGAACGACTGGCTTCCCTAAGGGTGTCATGTTGACCCATAAAAACTTAATTGCAAATACAACAATGTGTGATGCATGGATGTATAAATGCGTACATGGTGAGGAAACCATTATGGGTATTCTGCCATTCTTCCATGTTTATGGTATGACGGCTGTTATTTTATTATCCGTATTCACGCAAAATAAGATGGTATTATTACCAAAGTTTGATGCAGAAACAGCGTTGAAAACGATTGATAAGCAAAAACCAACACTATTCCCAGGTGCACCGACTTTATATATTGGTTTATTAAATCACCCGGATATTGCAAAGTACGACTTATCGTCCATTAAAGCATGTATAAGTGGATCCGCTTCATTGCCAGTAGAGGTGCAGGAGAAATTTGAAGCGGTAACAGGGGGGAAACTTGTAGAAGGCTATGGATTAACAGAAACTTCTCCTGTTACACATTCAAATCCTATTTGGGGTAAGCGTGTCATGGGCTCGATTGGTTTACCTTGGCCAAATACGGATTCAATAATTTTACGTGCAGGGGATGCTGAGGCGCTTCCAGTTGGTGAGGTTGGTGAAATAGCTGTAAAGGGCCCTCAGGTTATGAAAGGCTATTGGAATCGCCCTGAGGATACTGCAGCGGCGTTCGTAGATGGATGGTTTTTAACAGGCGATCTTGGCTATATGGACGAGGAAGGCTATTTCTATGTAGTTGATCGTAAAAAAGACATAATTATCGCAGGTGGTTTTAATATTTACCCTCGTGAGGTAGAGGAAGTACTATATGAGCGTGAGGAAATCCAAGAATGTGTAGTAGCGGGCATTCCTGACCCGTATCGTGGAGAAACCGTAAAAGCTTATATTGTTTTAAAAGAAGGATATTCGATTACGGAAGACGAATTAAATAAATATTGCCGTCAAAACTTAGCTGCTTTCAAAGTTCCACGTTATTATGAGTTTAGAGATGACCTACCGAAAACAGCAGTTGGGAAAATTTTGCGCCGTTCACTAGTTGACGAAGAAAAAACAAAATTGGTGAATAAAGAAGCAAAATAAATACGTGGTAAAGTATTGACAAGTAAAGATGTAAATTATAATATGAAAATATGAATGAATGACCATTCATATTTTCATATTTTTTTAGGTGACCACGTCATATCCTTAACAATATATCAGTTTGAGATGGCTGATATTGAAGGATGACATTCGTGTATTTAGCATGAATTAAGACGTGTGCAAGTTTTTTTAGGTGGTGATATAAAAGTGAAACGTGATAAGCCAAAATATAAGCAAATTATTGATGCAGCTGTCATCGTTATTGCAGAAAATGGGTATCACCAAGCACAGGTATCGAAGATTGCAAAACAGGCAGGGGTGGCCGACGGAACAATCTATTTATATTTTAAAAATAAAGAAGATATATTAATTTCTGTCTTTAATGAAAAAATGGCTGTTTTTGTAGAGTCATTACAAGATATAATAGAAAATGGAAGTACGTCTAAGGACAAACTTTCACGAATGATTGAAAATCATTTTAATGTTCTAGCGACAGATCGATACCTAGCAACCGTTACACAATTGGAACTACGACAATCGAATAAAGATTTACGACTAAAGATTAATGCGGTGTTAAGAGAGTATTTACAATTACTTGATCAAATTTTAATCGAAGGTATGCTATCAGGTGAGTTCAGTCAAACGATGGATGTACGCTTGGCACGCCAAATGGTATTTGGAACAATTGATGAAACCATTACGTCGTGGGTTATGAATGATTATCGATATGATTTGATAGAACAGGTTCCAAAAGTTCAGGCATTAATCTTGAACGGCATTAAAGCTTAACTTCTTTCAGCAGAAGTCTCCCACCTCAATAGGTGGAGAGATGAGTGCGAATTTAAGCTATTTGTCAGCGGGTGTCCAAACGCCCGCTGAAAGAAGTTAAAGCCTCCGGCGGATGTCATGGAATCGGAAAGGAGTTCTTTGTGCAAGCACAAAGCCGATTCCAGACGCAATTATGCCAAGGCAAAATTGATAAGGATGTGGAGAAATGGAATTTCTAAGTTGGAAAGCAGAGGATGGAGTAGCGATTATTACAATTGCACGCCCACCAGCCAATGCATTATCTCGCGGAATCATTGCCGAAGTAAATGCTGTGCTAGATGAAGTAGAAAATGATGACACTGTACGTGTCCTTATATTTCATGGCGAAGGTCGTTTCTTCTCAGCTGGTGCAGACATTAAAGAATTTACAGAGGTTGGATCTGGTGATGAATTTTCAAAGCTAGCGAACAATGGCCAACAAGTTTTTGAACGAGTTGAATCGTTCTCTAAACCTATTATTGCTGCAATTCATGGTGCCGCACTAGGTGGGGGCCTTGAATTAGCGATGAGTTGTCATCTGCGCTTTGTGACAGAATCTGCAAAATTAGGATTACCTGAATTACAATTAGGTCTTATTCCAGGTTTTGGGGGTACACAACGTCTACCTCGATATGTAGGGGTTGCAAAAGCTGCGGAAATGATGTTTACGAGTGAGCCGATTTCTGGAACAGAAGCTGTACAATGGGGTTTAGCGAATCGTGCATTTACAGATGAAGCATTATTGGAAGAAACGCTAAAGGTAGCGAAGAAAATTGCGAAGAAGAGCCCGGTTGCTTTAAAAGCAGCTATTCAAACATTGCAATATGCAAAGCATGCTTCGTTTTATGAAGGTATTGAGGCAGAAGCAAAATCCTTTGGCACAGTATTCGTTTCGGAAGATGCAAAAGAGGGAATTCAAGCATTTATTGAAAAACGCGAGCCTGTGTTTACTGGTAAATAATATTCCATCAGTGTCGATAGCGACTTGAAAGAGTGTTATCGACGTTATCGACACTGAAAATATATAATATTTATAAGTTTACTTAGAAATAAAAAACGTTGCAGGAGGTATGGATATATGAATATTTTTGCATTAATTAAACGTACGTTTGATACAGAAGAAAAAATTGTTGTGTCGGGTGGTAAAATCCAAGAGGATGGCGCAGAGTTCATCATCAATCCTTACGATGAATATGCCATTGAAGAGGCAATCCAAGTACGTGACGCTGCAGGCGGTAAAGTAACAGTTGTGTCAATTGGTGGCGAAGATACAGAGAAGCAATTGCGTACAGCTCTTGCGATGGGAGCAGATGAAGCAGTTCTTATTAATACGGAAGACGATCTAGATGAACTAGATCAAAATGCAGCAGCATATATTTTAGCTGAATACTTAAAAGATAAAGATGCTGATTTAATTTTAACAGGAAACGTTGCAATTGATGGAGGCTCTGGTCAAGTTGGACCTCGTGTTGCAGATTTACTAGGTATTAACTGTGTAACAACAATTACAAAGCTTGAGATTGACGGAACATCTGCGAAAATTGTACGCGATATTGAAGGTGACTCGGAAGTTATTGAGACATCTTTACCACTTTTAATAACAGCTCAGCAAGGTTTAAATGAGCCACGTTACCCATCTTTACCAGGGATTATGAAAGCGAAGAAGAAACCGCTTGCAGAACTTGAGTTAGACGATTTAGATATCGATGAAGATGATGTAGAGGTTAAGGTAGAAACAGTTGATATTTTCTTACCAGCTCAAAAGGCAGCAGGCCGTATTCTAGAAGGCGAACTTTCTGCACAAGTAAAAGAGCTTGTAAACCTACTTCATACAGAGGCGAAAGTAGTTTAAGTCATCTGATGACACAAATCGAATCTTAAAGGGTAACGGAGGGAATATACTATGACAAAAAAAGTATTAGTATTAGGTGAAGTTCGTGAAGGAAGCTTACGTAATGTTTCTTTCGAAGCAATTGCGGCTGCAAAGCAAATCGCAGATGGTGGTGAGGTTGTTGGTGTTCTTTTAGGGGATGCTGTGGCAAACTTAACAGGTCCATTATTTGAATATGGGGCAGATCGTGTTGTAACAGTGGAGCATCCACATTTAAAACAATATACATCTGATGGCTATGGTCAAGCTTTATTAGCGGTAATTGAGGAAGAAAAGCCAACTGGTATCGTATTTGGTCATACTGCAAACGGTAAAGATTTATCACCAAAAATTGCAAGTAAATTACAAGCAGGTCTTGTATCCGATGTAACGTCAATTGAGGGTGCTGGCGATGATGTTGTATTCATCCGTCCAATTTACTCTGGTAAGGCTTTTGAAAAAGTTAAAGTAAAAGACGGTATGGTTTTAGCTTCAGTTCGTCCAAATAATATTGCACCATTAGAAAAAGTAGCCGGTAAATCAGGTGACATCACTTCTATTACTGTAGATATTACAAACCTTCGTACAATCATTAAAGAGGTAGTACGTAAATCTTCAGAGGGTGTTGATCTTTCTGAGGCAAAAGTAGTTGTAGCAGGTGGTCGCGGCGTAAAATCTGAGGAAGGCTTTGAACCATTAAAAGCTCTAGCGGATTTACTTGGTGGTGCAGTTGGTGCTTCACGTGGTGCGTGTGATGCTGAATATTGCGACTATTCACTTCAAATCGGTCAAACGGGTAAGGTAGTAACACCAGACCTTTACATTGCAGCTGGTATTTCAGGAGCAATTCAACACTTAGCTGGTATGTCAAACTCAAAAGTAATCGTTGCGATTAATAAAGATCCAGAAGCAAATATTTTCAAAGTTGCGGACTACGGTATCGTAGGTGATTTATTTGAGGTAGTGCCTCTGCTAATCGAAGAATTTAAAGCGTTAAAAGTGAATGCCTAATAAATGCGCGGGGAAGATATGTCTTCCCCGCTTTTTTACGTTCAAATTTTTTGACTTTTTGAAGTTATTGCAAAATAAAATGTTGACATAATTAATTTTAGAACGTATAGTGATGAATATTAATTTAACTTTTTTCAGTGGATCAACCATCTGTACCTGTCGCTACGCTTTCGGTACAAAAGAAATCCGCTGAAATAGAGGAACTCAGTCTAAGAACGCCACGTCCTGTGGCAATTTATCAAACGTAAGCAAAGCGACAGCAAGAGGGTTTATCTGTGCGAAAGCGAAGCAACTACAACATGGTTTTATCTGTGCGAAAGCGAAGCGACAGCAACATGGTTTTATCTGTGCGAAAGCGAAGCGACAGCAACAACAACGACTGAGTGACCAACATCCCGTTGGCCATAGCCTCCGGCGGATGTCACGGAATCGAAAAAAGCGTTAGCCTAAAATCATCAATGATAACGACTAACTGACCTACATCAGCAGGCCTAAGCATAAAGCCGATTCTAGACACAATTATACCGAGGCATAAGTGATTTTTATAAAGAAACGCAAAGATTAGGAGTAGTAAAAGCTCATTATTTGGTGAAGAGAGCTGCGGGTTGGTGCAACGCAGTCCAATAAGACTTTGAACTTGCCTAGGAGCGGTAAGATAGATGGAATTTACGAAATATTCTATTTGTTGAACGGTTAACCTTCGTTACTAGGTTTTTAAGCAGGGTTCTTAAAGAACCAATTAGAGTGGTACCGCGGTTTGCTTATGGCATATCGTCTCTTCTTTCATTTGATAATGAAGGAACTGACGATATGCCTTTTTTGATTTTAGGAGGTAAGGATATGGAAAATGACAATCAGAGATTAAAAAGAACGATGACATCACGACATATTACGATGATGGCTTTAGGTGGTGCCATTGGTGCAGGGTTATTTAAAGGAAGTAGTGCAGCTATTGATATGGCAGGGCCATCAGTACTTATTGCGTACTTAATTGGCGGGATTATCTTGCTATTTGTTATGCAAGGTTTAGCAGAAATGGCAGTCCGAAATAGCGAAGCCAGAACATTTAGAGATTTAGTGCAAGCCGTTTTAGGAAAGTATCCAGCTTATTTCCTAGATTGGATCTATTGGAAAATGTGGGTATTAAATATTGCTGCAGAATCTATAGTTGCGGCCATTTTTATTCAATATTGGTTGCCAGATTACCCGATCTGGATACTTGCATTATCTGTTTCGGTGTTAGTTACAGCTATTAATTTATTATCTGTAAAAGTTTTTGCTGAAACTGAATATTGGCTGGCGTTAATTAAAATTACTGTCATTGTGGTATTCATCATAGCCGGTTTAATTTTATTGCTTGTTACTTTTGGTAATCATACAGCTGTTGGTTTCTCCAATTTAACGGAGCATGGCGGTTTCTTCCCGAACGGATCAATGGGATTGATTGCTGCAATGCTTGTAGTTATTTACTCTTATGGTGGTACTGAAATTATTGGTATTACATTAGCTGAAACGAAAAATCCTGAGAAAGTAGTGCCAAAAGCTGTTCGCAGTACATTAGTACGTATTGTGACTTTTTATTTAGTTCCTTTCTTTATTATCGTTAGCTTGATTCCTTGGGATGAAGTAAACGGGGTGCCAGAAAGTCCGTTTGTAATGGTCTTTAAAATGATTGGGATTCCTGGTGCTGACCATATTATGAACGCTGTTGTTTTACTAGCAATTATTTCATCAATGAACTCTGGGCTTTATGGTTCATCACGAGTTCTGTATACACAAGCTGTAGACGGACGTGTTCCTAAAATCTTTGCACATTTATCAAAAAGGAAAGTTCCGGTATATGCCATATTAATGTGTACTTTAGCTTTATATATAGCTGTAATCTTTTCTTTATTTGCGGGAAGCAAAACATTTGATTTCCTAATGGGTTCGCTTGGATATACCGTGTTATTTATTTGGTTAATTATTGCGATTGCGCATCTGAAATCGCGGAAAATACAGCCGGAAAAAACAAGTTCCTATGCAGTGAAATGGTTCCCTTACACAACTTGGATCGCTATTATTGCGTTAAGTGCAATTCTAATTGGAATTATTTTTACAACATCGATTATCGTAACAGTTATTACATTAGTTATTTATCTTTTTATTACGTTAACGTATGTCTATAAAGGTCGTTTTCATGAAAATTAAGCTAAAAAACAAAACAACTTATTGCCTTTTTCGACCTTATTTTTCATAAATTTCGCATACTAGGCAGATTGTTCGCTCAAGAGAATTTATCCATGCTATACTACAAGCATAGTAAGCTTAAGGAGGATTTCAAATGGCAATTGTACATGCAACAGATGCAACTTTCCAAGATGATATTAAAGAAGGGTTAGTACTAGTAGACTTTTGGGCTGCTTGGTGCGGACCTTGTAAAATGATTGGACCAGTTCTTGAAGAAATGGATGCTGCAGGTAGTGCGGCTAAAATTGTAAAAGTAGATGTAGATAATAACCAAGGTACTGCAGCACAATACCAAATTATGTCAATCCCATCATTACTATTATTCAAAGACGGTGAATTAGTAGATAAAACAGTTGGTTTCCAACCAAAAGAAGCATTAGAAGCGTTTATCGCAAAACATGCTTAACTTCTTGCAGCAAATGTCTCTTGTACCGAAAGCGTAGCGACAGGTACAGAAGTCTCCCACCTCTACAGATGGTGAGATGAATGCGAATTTAAGCTCTTTTCAGGGGTGTCCAAACACCCGCTGAAAGAAGTTAAAGCTTCCGGACGCAATTATGCCGAGGCATAATTGATCCTGTAAGAAAAAAAGAGTCAAGCCATCAATAAGATGTGCTTGGCTTTTTTTCGTTATATAATATAGAGAAAAAGCGGAAGTTATCCTTATAAATATGAGAAAATAAAGGGACAAACGCTACTTTAAGAAAAAGGGGCAGGTAGGCGATGAATGATTTAATGAAACGAAAGCTTGAAATTTTACCAGATCAGCCTGGCTGCTATTTGATGAAAGATCGACAAGGAACCATTATTTATGTCGGGAAAGCTAAAGTGCTGAAAAATCGAGTACGCTCGTATTTTACTGGTTCGCATGAAGGGAAAACACAGAGGCTTGTAGGTGAAATAGAAGATTTTGAGTACATTGTGACATCCTCCAATATTGAAGCTTTAATTTTAGAGCTTAATCTTATAAAACTACATGACCCGAAGTACAATGTTATGCTGACGGATGATAAAACGTATCCGTATTTAAAAATTACAAATGAAAAACACCCGCGCCTTATTACAACGCGAAAAGTGAAAAAGGATAAGGCAAAATATTTTGGTCCATATCCGAATGCGTATGCAGCAAGTGAGACGAAAAAGCTGTTAGATCGTTTATATCCTCTTCGAAAATGTGTACAACTCCCTACCAAGGTTTGTTTGTATTATCATATGGGGCAATGCTTAGCCCCTTGTGTGAAAGATATAGATGCAGAAATTTACCACAATATGATTGAGGATATGACAAAGTTTTTAAATGGTGGGGTTGAGGAAGTCAAAAAGGAGCTAGAGGTAAAAATGCTAGCGGCCGCAGAAAATTTGGAGTTTGAGCGTGCAAAGGAATTTCGTGATCAAATTGCACATATTGATACAGTCATGCAAAAGCAAAAAATCGTATCGAGTGATACAACGAATCGCGATGTATTTGGCTATGCCGTCGAGAAGGGCTGGATGTGTGTTCAAGTTTTCTTTGTTCGTCAAGGGAAGCTCATTGAGCGAGATGTCTCGATTTTCCCGATTTATCAAGAGGCGGAAGAGGAATTTTTGACATTCGTTGGACGATTTTACGACAAGCTAGAGCACATTAAACCTAAGGAGATTTTTATCCCACAAACCATTGATGCAGAAATTTTAACGGAATTACTAGAAGTTAAGGTACTAACACCAAAACGAGGGCAAAAAAAAGAGCTAGTTGAATTAGCGACAAAAAATGCTGAAATTGCGGTAGCGGCAAAATTCCAGCTTATTGAACGGCAGGAAGAACGCACAATAGGAGCATGTGAGGCGCTCGGTGAAGCTATGGGCATTTCTGCACCTTTACGGATTGAGGCTTTCGATAATAGTCATATGCATGGGACAGATGCTGTATCTGCAATGGTTGTCTTTATCGATGGAAAACCTGCGAAGAAGGAGTATCGAAAATACAAAACACGTACAGCTGCCAAGCATGATGATTACGGGGCGATGCAAGAAGTAATTCGCCGTCGATACACACGCGTATTAAAAGAGGGTCTACCTTTACCGGATTTAGTACTAATAGATGGCGGCAAGGGGCAAATGGAAGTCGCGCGAGAAGTATTAGAGGATGAACTCGGCCTTGTCATTCCAATTGCCGGATTAGCAAAAGATGAAAAGCATAATACGTCACAGCTTCTATTTGGTGATCCAGCTGAAGTAATTGCGTTAAAGCGCACAAGCGATGGATTCTACTTACTACAGCGAATCCAGGACGAAGTACACCGTTTTGCTATTAACTTCTTACGACAACAGCATGAGAAACATGCAATACAATCTGTCCTCGATAATATAGAGGGCATTGGTCCGAAGCGAAAACAACAATTACTCAAGTATTTTGGCTCTGTCAAAAAGATTCGTGAGGCAAATGTGCAAGCATTACAGGAAGCAGGGATGCCTGCTAACCTGGCTAGCAATATTTATGATTATTTTCATCCAGTAGAAGACTCCCACCTCTAAAGGTGGTGGGATGAATGCAGATAGAATTCCTTTTCAATGGGTGTATAAACAACTACAGTTTAAAAACCCCACGTATTGTGGCAACGACTGAGTGACCAACATCTTGCTGTTGCGCTACCGCTGCGCTTTCGCGCAAAAAATATTTGCCGCTGCCGCTTCGCTTTCGCGCAAAAAATATCTGCTGGTCAAAGCCTCCGAACTTAATTACGCCAAGGCAAAATCGATATTCAATAAGATCCATTGTCAAAGGATTAGGCGTATGCTAAGGTTGTATATAACATAGCTTTTTAATATAGCAATGTTTTTTAGTAGTTTCTATTTATTAAAATGGGAATTTCTTCATTAAGTTTCAAATTAAATACGATCACTATTTAGTGATGATAGAGGTGCAAGGTTCAAGAGTAGTACATACGAGGACGAACAAGTCCGGTGAAAATGTATGAAAGGGGAACTTGCCGAAGTGGAGCATCGTTGTTTCCGATGCTGTGCTGGTTTTACATTTAAGAGATGTAAGACTGTCGATTCTAAACGTTTCGGAGAGCTATCACACATGCGCAAGTTACTTTATTGTACATGTTATAGGCAGCTTTTCACGTTATGTGAGAAGCTGCCTTTTTAGATTTTCTCGAAACAACATTTTTTCAAGGCTGTTAGGCGTTTGCTTTTGTCATGTTATTAAAGTTGCAAAAGTATCGCTGCTTTTAATCAGCGAAATGATTGAATACGAAGGAGAATGATAAAGATGGCGAGAGTTGTGATGAAATTTGGTGGTGCTGCATTCGCATCAACAGAGCACATTCAAAATGTAGTGAAAAAGGTTATTGCGGAAAAGGAAAGAGGTTTTGATGTTGTCGTTGTCACTACAGCTATGAGGGGGATGGCTAAAGAATTAGCAAAGATGGCTCGTGATTTGTCAGACCATGCATCTAAGCGTGAACTAGACGCACTATTTTCAACAAGCTCACAACTTACAAGTACATTGGTAGCAATTGCTATACAGGAGAAAGGATATGATGCCGTGTCATTAACGGGCTGGCAGGCAGGCATTGAAACCGATGCTATGTATAGCAATGCCCGTATTGAGGAAATGAATGCTAGTCGAATTGAAGAGCATTTTGTACAGGGGAAAATCGTTATCGTTGCTGGGGAACAAGGTATCGATAATTCACGGAATATTACGACGTTAGGTAAAGGTGGTGCGGAAACGTCGGCTCTAGCAATTGCAGCAAAATTGAAGGCGGAGCGGGTAGATATTTACACGAATGTGGACGGCGTCTATACAGCTGATCCAAGTCATGTTGCTGGGGCACAAAAACTAAAAGAAATTTCCTATGATGAAATGCTAGAGCTATCAAACTTAGGGTCACAAGTTTTACACCCGCGAGCCGTAGAGTTAGCAAAGAAATTTCAAATCCCAGTTATCATTCGCTCGAGCGAAATAGATACTGTAGGTACTTTATTGAAGGAGGAAGTTGAAATGGAAAAAAATTTAATTGTACGTGGTGTTGCCTACGAGTCAGATGTTATTCGCTTAACTGTTGGTTATGATGCTTATTCTAATGCTTCGTTAGCAAATATGTTCACAATACTTGCAGAAAATCGCATAAACGTCGATATAATTGTACAAGCAATAATTGATGGTTTAAAGCCGACGGTATCTTTTACTATTTTAAAAGAGGAGTTCGCTGAAGCATTACGTGTTCTAGAAGATAGTAAATTATCACTAGGGTTTAGTTTTGCTGATTTTGAAATTGGCTTAGCAAAGGTTTCTATTATTGGCTCGGGGATGGCATCTAACCCAGGGGTGGCTGCAAGGATGTTTGATCGTCTACGTCGTGAAAATATCCCTGTAAAAATGGTAAGTACTTCTGAAATAAAAGTGTCTGTTGTTGTACCTCAGGACGAAATGATTCGTGCAGCAAATGCATTACATGATGAATTTAATTTATTTCGAGAAGTGTCTTTTGTACCGAAAGCGTAGCGACAGGTACAGAAATCTCTCAGGGGAGCTGCATGCGGTTTTGAGTCACTTTTAAGCGGCGTGGATAGAGCAGCCAAAGCGACGGATAAAGATTGTAGAACAAGCGCTTTACATATAATGTTGAAAAAGATGTGCCAGTAAAATGAGGGCACTGAAAAAGTCTATATCTTCTCAGATCGCGAGGTATTAAACGAGTAAATCGTTGAATACCTCGCTTTTTTCATTTGGCACTGTGACTCTACTGTTGTTTTCCGAAGCATTCCGCTCGCTTTCCGCGGGCGAGC
>NZ_JBIWGL010000033.1:0-52222 GCF_044763535.1 Lysinibacillus sp. NPDC095746 | reverse complement strand
GGCTCGGCGCTCGCCCGCGGAAAGCGAGCGGAATGCTTCGGAAAACAACAGTAGAGTCACAGTGCCAAATGAAAAAAGCGAGGTATTCAACGATTTACTCGTTAAATACCTCGCGATGTGAGAAGATATAGACTTTTTCAGTGCCTTCCTCATTTGAGGGGGCTCTGTTATTTACTTTATTAAATCTCATGATGTGATTTTGGTTTTGGTCCTAGCTCTTCGGGTTCAATATCTGCAAATGTCTCGCCCTCTTCTTCCAAATCACGCATACGATGTGCAATACGGGATGCGGCTGAAGCTGCAATACTGCCCACTAAATCATCTAAAAACGTATTTACATGATGACCAGGTTCTGTATCCAACTTCTTAATAATACCTATTTTTTGCTTATCTAAGTGTCCGAAAGTCGTTACTGCTATGCTACCGTATGTAAAAACAGATCCAAGTGCGATTGTTTCATCCACACCAAATAAACCCTCATCGGATTCTATTATTTGCTGTAATGGTGCCGATAATAACTTTTTCTCTGCCAGTTCATCTAATTCAATCCCTACTAATAGAGCATGTTGAACTTCACGCTTACGTAATACACGCTCAACAGAATGAACACAGTGGTCTAACGTTAAACCTTTGTTATAGGATTTTTGCATTTCATAAACGATTTTTGCAATATCCTCTATCGATACACCACGACGAATAAGTGCAGCTTGAGCTGCCTTCGCTACTTCATCAGAGTGTATGCGAGTATTTTTATCATGCATAACTATCCCTCACTTCGATTTTTATTGCTAGAATAGTGCTAGCCCAACCTATTATACCTTTACTTTGAGTATATGGTACAATTTCGTTACAAACACGAGAAGGAGTGTCATCATTGGATAAGGGAACTGTACAGGATTTAAAGTTCTATAGTGAAGCATTACAGGAGGAATTACCGCTCTATATTTATGTTCCTGCAAATTATTCTCCACTATATAAATATAATATTTTAATTGCGTCAGACGGAAAAGATTATTTCCAACTTGGAGGTATTACAAAACTTGCCGATGAACTTATCGATGACTATGAAATCGAAAATCTAATCATTGCCTTCGTTCCTTATAAGGACATTAAGGATCGACGCCATAAATATATTCCAAGCGGAGAGCAACATGAAGCATATCTTCGTTTTTTAGCTCATGAGCTTGTGCCGTATTTAGATGCTGAATATGCAACATATCAAATGGGCATGAGTCGAGGGGTTATTGGTGACTCAATGGCTGCAACCGCTTCCTTAATGGCCGCATTAAAATACCCAAGTATTTTTGGCAAGGTTATTTTACAATCACCGTATGTTGATGAAGATGTTTTGCAAGCTGTAGAGAATTTTAAAGATCCAGGAGCAATTTCCATTTATCATATTGTCGGTAAAGAAGAAGATAAAGTTGTCACGATGGATAAAACCATTAAAGATTTTTTAACACCAAATCGTCAGCTTCATAATCTCATGATAAACAAAGGATTTTCTACATTTTATGAAGAATTTGATGGCAATCATACATGGAAATATTGGAAACCTGATTTACGCCGCGCATTAATTGAAAATTTTAATTAATTAAGACGATTCAAATTACGAAATCGGAAATTTCTGTTATACTTAAATTAAAATTTGTTTATTTTCGGGAGGTAATGGCCTATGAAATATGGTATTGTAGCATTTCCATCAAAAAAATTACAAGATTTAGCGAATACTTATCGAAAACGTTACGATCCTCATTATGCGAAAATTACTCCGCATATAACATTAAAGGATAGCTTCGAGGCAACGGATGAAGCTATTCAATCTGTCGTAAAACAATTAGATGGGCTGGCTGCCAAATATGCACCTTTAAACATTCATGCATTACGCATAAGTTCATTTTTCCCAACAACAAATGCGATTTATTTCCGTATTGAACCAACTGAACAATTAACAACATTACACGAAGCTCTAGAAGAAATAGTACCTTTTGGTGAGTCAAAACACGTATTTGTACCACATATTACAATTGCTCAAAAAATGACAGATTCCGAGCACGATGATATCTTTGGGCAATTACGTATGACAGGTGTTGACGAAAAAGATACAATTGATCGTATACATCTTTTATATCAATTGGAAGATGGCTCGTGGACAACGTATGAAACTTTCCGATTGACTGGGGCTGAGTAATCTGTATAACGTAAAGATTGTTGAAACAACTAAAGAACATGAGGATGCGTTTGCAGTCCGCAAGCAAGTTTTTGTTGAAGAGCAAGGTGTGCCGCTTCATCTAGAATGTGATGCTGAGGATGCATCTGCAACGCATTTCATTATGTATGAAGACAATGACCCTGTAGGTGCTGCACGTTTACGAAGTATCGAGAACGATGCCGCAAAAATTGAACGTGTTTGTATTTTACAAAGTCAACGCGGTAAAAAACTAGGTGCTTTAATAATGAAGGAAATGGAGAAGCACGCCATTTTAATTAATAAGAAAAAGCTAAAACTTCATGCACAAAGCTATGCTATTCCGTTTTATGAAAAGCTTGGCTATACGGTAACATCTCCTGAATTTATGGATGCTGGTATCCCACATCGTGCTATGGAAAAAATAATTTAACTTTTTGGTAAAAATTCCTCTCGGCAGATGTCCAAACTGAAATAGCGGAAATCAGTCTATGAACGGATGCAAATAGGCCGAGGCATATTTGATCAAATAGGGTGTTACGAAAATGCTGAGGCATTCGTAACACCCTTTTTTATTGCACTACAAAGCTTTAAAGGTTGATTTATAAATGAAAATTCATTTAAATCAACCTTTTAAATATATTACTTTGCCTAGTAGATTCATGTTATTTCATCATTTTTGTAATTTTATCTAAATCTAGTGAATTACCATCTTGAATAATTGATTGTACTAACTTATCTTCAAGCTCTTGCGTAATTTGTCTTTTGGACATTTTACTTACGCGTCGTACGATTTTTCTTACTTGTTTTTCATTTTTAAAATCAGCATGTTGAATTTCATTTGCTAGAGCAAAGATTTCATCCATTGATACTCCAGTTTTTTGTTCAATTGAATTAAAAAGTGAGCGATTCATGTTCCCCCTCCTATCAGTTTAAATTCACATTTATTCCTACTGTTGTTCTCATGCACGAACCATATGACAACTAGTGAAGGCTTTAAACTTTATTCAGAAAATCGAGCACTCTGAAGAAAAGCTAAAGCCTCTATCTACTGTCACAATCAATTATGCCTCGGCATATTGGCTTTGTGCTTTGGCCTGCACGATGCAGGTCAATTAGCCGTTATCACATGGATGCAATGATTTTAGGCTAACATATTCCGAAACATCCGCCGGAGGCTTTGGTCCAACACGATGTTGGTCACTCAGTCGTTGCCACAGGACGTGGCGTTCTTAGACTGAGTTCCTCTATTTCAGCAAATGTTTGGACATCCGCTAAAAATAGCTAAACCCGCATTCATCTCACCACCGATAACGGTGGGTGACTTCTGCTAAAAGAAGTTAATCAAATTATATGCAAGCAGCACCTACAATGATCAGAAGAATGAATAGGACAACAATTAAAATAAATGTTGAACTATGTCCATGTCCGTAACCATAGTAACCACCGCCATAGCAGCCGTCATGGTGACCGCCATAGTAACCTCCATAATCTCCTCCGTAACAACCATCAGCATGCCCTCCATACGGATGCGCACCCCAGCCTTGATATCCCATAAAAATACCCCTCCCTTCTACAACCTATCATATGTTAGCGTTGTAAAAATGGGTGGGGTATTCGTCTAATCAACATTTCCTTTAGGTTTAAATATTAATGCTCCGATAAAGCCAAAAACAACTGCAGAACTGATTCCTGAGCTTGTCACCTCAAACATTCCAGTTAACACACCTACAAGCCCATGTTTTTCCGCTTCAACAATTGCACCTTGCGTCAAGGAATTTCCAAAAGATGTAATAGGAACAGTTGCTCCAGCACCAGCAAAATTAATGAGTGGTTCATACAAACCCATTCCGGAAAGAATAGCACCAGCTACGACTAGAGTACTCAATGTATGTCCAGGTGTTAATTTACCAAAATCCATTAATAATTGACCTATGGCGCAAATAATGCCTCCTACAAAAAATGCAATCACAAATGTCATAAACATAGTTTTTTCGCCTCATTCCATTGTAATTTCAATCGCATGCGCCGTACAGGGGATTGTCTCGCCCTGTTGAAATGTAAGCGGAGACAATAATGCTCCTGTCGCCACAAGAAGGACTCGTTTATAGGTACCTGCTCGCATCTGTTGAATCACATAACTAAAAAAAACAGCTGCCGAACAACCCGCGCCACTTGCACCGGATTGGAATGTTTCATCCTGTCCATAAAACTCTGCACCTGCATCACGTAAAGGTTGTAACTCCTCACTCTTTATGCCACTTTCAAGAAACATACCTTTTAGAAGTTTTAAGCCAAGCTGACCTAAATCACCTGTTAAAATTAAATCATAGTGGTAAATTTTTTGATTACGCTGTTCTAAATGTGATTGAATCGTCTGAAAAGCAGCTGGTGCCATCGCTGCGCCCATGTGAAATGGATCATCCATACCGTAATCAACCGATTTTCCAACAGTTGCTGCTTCAATTGAAGGGTATTCTTCATGATGTTTACCAACTAGAGCATATCCTGCAGCCGTTACGGTCCATTGAGCTGTTTGGGGCTTTTGTGAGCCATAATCGATTGGATAGCGGAATTGTCGCTCAACCGCATTGTGTTGACTAGATGCACCTGCTAGCGCTAATTTGGAGGCGCCTACTTCTGTTAAAAGGCTCGCAACAATTAATGAAGATATAGAGGTGGCACACGCTGAGAATAATCCGATAAAAGGAATGTCTAAATCTCTGGCCGCAAAATTGGTTGGTGTCATTTGATTAATTAAATCGCCGCCCATAAAATAATCAATATCTGCGCTTTTCACGCCTGCTTTTTTCATGGCGAATTCACAGGCTTCTTCAACCATTTTTCGATGCCCTTGTTCATTTGTTTTCATTTGCCAACGTTCATCATCGAAGGTCGCATCAAAATATTGACTAAATATACTACGTTTCTCTAGTGGACCAGCTACCACACCACCTGCTATTAAGGAAGGCTTCGATTGAAAGACAATTACCATGAAACCACTCCTATCGTCACAAGAATGAATTTAATAAGTGCTATAAAAAAGGCGGAGACAACACCAAATAATACAACTGATCCAGCTAATTTAAATATATTTCCACCGACACCAAGTACTAATCCTTCAGATCTATACTCAATGGCTGCAGAAACAACAGCATTACCAAACCCTGTTACAGGTACAGCGGATCCAGCTCCAGCAAATTGACCAATTTTTTTATATAAGCCAAACCCTGTTAATATCATGGCGAAAAATATTAATGTTGCAACTGTTGGATTTCCGACTGTCGCTTCGGTAAAATCAAAGAATATCATATAAAAAAGGGATACGGCCTGTCCGATTGTACAAATAAGTCCACCTACTAGAAACGCCTTTGCAACATTTTTAAAATAAGGCGGTTTTGGCGTGACATTTTGCTCTAATTGCTGATATTGTTCCTTTTCCATTATGTTTCCTCCTTTGCTAGATTTTTCAATTTCTTAATTTTATCTTTCAGCTTATTATCTTCAACTTGTTCCCTTTTTATTTTATTGGCTTCATAAAATATTTTATAATCAGCTGAGACAAAAACATCTTTGTTTGGATATTTTTCATCAAATTTCTTTTGCAACTTTTTCTCTAATTTAGTCTTTTTCCACTTATCCCACGGTTTAATTTGCACAGCCACAAGCATACTATTGTCATATTGAATAACCGTTGTTTTGTCTACAAATTTCTGTTCTTTTAAAATGGCTTCAACTTCCTTTTCATTTTCCGGTGAACCATAGACAATAAATTTTTCTTTTTCACCGCAACCACTTAAAAGCGATAAACTGACTAATAGAGGTAACATTATTCCTAACAGCTTCAAGCTTTTACCCTCCTTTTCTTTAAAGTTTCTCCAACCATAAAAAAACTATTCATTTAACTATATATACGAAAGCCCGAGTCCATTTTTCAGAAGCACATATTGTAGAAGTAGTAACAAGGAAAGGAGGTGACAATATGGGTTGTGGTAAGCCAACAAATCCTATTGGACCAATCCATTCAGCAGGCTGCGTTTGTGACGTAGTACGCGCTATTTTAGACATTCAGAATCAAGCGGTGAGAGATGAATGTCAACCATGTACAGCTAACTGTTTCTTAGAACCACTTGGAGGCATTTTAAGTCCTGCACGCTCTCATGCAGATACACGTGTATTCATGTTAATTACAAAAGACGGTACTCCTTTTAAAGCATTTTTCAGTTCACCAACAGCAGATCCATGTATATGTACATCAGTATTTTTCCGCGTAGAAGATATGTTCGATGAGTGCTGCGCTACTTTGCGTGTTTTAGAGCCTTTATGTTCATTTGACTCCAGCGAAAGTACAGTAGATCTATTAAGTCGAGATGGCTGCTGTGTCAACATGAAAAAAATATGTAAAGTAGATGATTGGAATTCAACTGAGAGCTGTATCACTGTAGATTTATCATGCTTCTGCGCTGTACAATGTATTGCTGATGTTGACTTAGGGATTTGTGAATAGTCTCTTCACCTTTGACACACTACACATAAAAAAAGTGTACAGCATCCTCTGCTGTACACTTTTTTCATAAGGTAGGTAGTTGTTTACCTCGCCATAATACTTGATCTATGTCCTCAAAATAGATTATTTCTTGCGTCTTTAATTCAAAAGAAGTAAGCATCAATGAATCGGTCTGTACATCAGATGCACTACCACGTAATTCTCTACCATCCTTTAAACATATAAGTAACGGTTGATAGGCTTTTTGTCGAAAAGGCTTCTCTAAAAATTGAAGCTGCTTTAGTAAATACGGATCTATTTGTACTTTTTCAACTACTTCTTCTTTTTTTTCAAAAGTTTGCCCATTGAAATAGCCGTCCTTTATATACACTGACGTACTTTCATCCAATTCAAGCTCATGTAGCATCTTAGAAATATTTAGAAAATATGATGGTGATTTTATAAACAAGCGTGGCTCTTGACCCACAATACTCACTTCCCTTTTTTTCATACAATATGCAAAAGGAAGAAGTTTGGTTCTCAACCTATTTGACTTAAGAATACTGTCGCTAAACCTAAGTAAATTAAAATACTTGTAATATCATTTAATGTTGTAATGAATGGACCTGATGCGACAGCAGGATCAATCTTCATGCGATGCATTAGTAGTGGAATAAAAGAACCTGCAAGTGTAGCTACTAAAATAGAACCACAAAGCGCTGCTCCTACCAGCATTCCAAGAATCAACTCTTGTTTCCAAACATAGATGATGCCGATCACAATCAACCCACAAACAACTCCAGACATTAAACCTGTACCGGCTTCGCGTAGTAGTAATTTTAGCTTGCTATGTTCTTCGACATCGCCTGTTGCAAGTCCTCGAATAGCTACCGCTAGTGCCTGTGTTCCACTATTTCCTGAAGTACCTGAAATGAGAGGGATAAACACTGCGAGTAACGCAACCTGTTCTAACGTTGCCTCAAATTGTCCCATCAAATTTGCTGTCAGCATCCCTAAAAATAATAATATGACAAGCCATGGTAAACGCTTTTTAGCCGCTTGAAACGAAGTTGTATCAAATTTATCCATATCGGAAATACCCGCTAATTTAGAGTAGTCCTCCGATGCTTCCTCATCAATAACGTCGATAATATCATCGACTGTAATAATCCCTAGTAATTTACCCTTATCGTCAATAACTGGTGTCGCTAAGAAATTATAGTCCTTCATAATTTGAGCAACCTCTTCTTGGTCATCCCCTGCGTGCACCATTACAACACGTTCATTCATAATCGAACGTATGAGGGTATCTTCATCAGCAATAATTAAATCACGAAGCGTAATAACACCTGTTAATCGATGTGCTTCATCAACGACAAATATATAATAAATAGTTTCGGCATCTGGCGCCTCTTTCCGTAAAATCGCCATCGCTGAACGAACAGTAGAATTTTCTGGTATCGCTACATATTCAGTCGTCATGATAGAACCAGCTGTACCTTCGTCATAGCTTAATAACTCATTTATCTCTTCAGCTATTTCCTCATCCATCATGCCTAAATAGCTTTCACGTTGTTTCGTATCCAACTCATTTAAAACGTCTGCAGCATCATCTGCATACATGTGAGAAAGCATTTCTGCACCATATGACGGATCCATTTCAGCTAGATACGCTGTGTATTCATCATCATCTATTTCGATTGCCTCAAAAATATCAGCCATTTCCGTCGGAGACAAGTACGAATAGATGATCTTCCTTATATCAGGTTCCACCTTCTCATAAAACGTTGCCTGATCATATGGATGAAGCTCTAAAAACTCATCGCGGAATGCGTCAATATCATGTGCTTCGAGCATTTCTCGCAATCGTGCCTCGTCGAACTGCACTTCATCCTTTTCATTTCTTTCCTCTATCATGCTTGTCCCCTCCTTCCGAGCATTAAATCATTGATACGGGCAATGCCGTAAATCTACCTTATATATAATAGAATGTATTGTGCCTTTTCTGCAAACCCTTTTTTTACTACATAGCAACCTACATCATTACCCTATCTAATTGGATAAATATAAAGGTAAATGTTTCTATTTTTCATCCGTTACGATAACGTGTGGTTGATTTCCGTTCTGACTTTACGCTTTGTGCTGCCGCTTCGCTTTCGCATAGAAACTTGCGGTACCAAGCCAAATAACCATCTATATTACTATATCCTACAAACACTTTCTTTTCTGTTAACATGCTGTTAAGAACAGACTATTCTTTTACTGAGCTATAAAATGATAAAGAGATGCCCGTTTGTGCGAACATCTCCTTACTTATATAACATATTTAGTAATAGTTTTCACTCTTAGTGAACTAATGAAGTCTTCATTCATAGGTGGTTTTGTGTCGAGCTTCAAACTAAGGAGTCATTCAATAATCTCTGTATATCTACATTTAAGTTACTTTTAAATTGTAAACGCTCATCTGTCAAAGGGTGAAGCATCTTTAAGGACACACAGTGTAGGGCTTGTCTATTTATATGATCACGACTTCCACCATAAAGTTCATCTCCCACAAGTGGATGTCCTATATAGGCCATATGCACACGAATTTGATGTGTACGCCCTGTGTGCAACTTTAGCTGTATATGTGTCATCGGTTCATCCTGTAAATAAAAGTGCCTTAAAATAGTCACATCTGTATGGGCAAATTGACCGTCCTCTCGTACCTCGCGTTCAATGATACTCGTCTCCTTGCGTCCAATAGGAGCGATAATTGATTGTACATCTTGTGCCACATGTCCATGTACAATGGCTTCATATTGCCTAGAAATTTCTCCACTGCGCTGTGCAAGTCCCGTTAAATGATGAATATGAGCATGTTTGGCAATACATAGCAAACCAGAAGTATCACGATCAAGTCTCGTAACGATATGAGCAGTTGATGCTAGACCCTGTTGTTGAAAATAACCACACACTAAATTAGCTATGCTATTTGTTGGATGCTCACGCGAAGGAATCGTGCTCTGCTGTGCTGGCTTATCAAGCACTAAAATCGCTTCATCTTCATAAATAATAGAAAGTTCACCATGTTCAACAGCGAGCCCTTCACTTTTTTCTTCAGGAGGAAATTTTACTTCAACTCGGTCCCCCATGCGAAGAGGATGTCGAACATTGCGTTCAACATCATTCACGGTCAGTAAGCCTCCATCAAATTTAATTGCCGTTAAAGCTCGCTTGGAGATGCGCCATTCAGTCAAGGCTTCCCTTAGTAGCTGGCCTTCTTTTTCCGCTATAAAATGCAGTGTAAATCTTGTATCCATTTTACTCATTTGCCACGAATGACTCATGTACACGTTCCCAGAATGGGAATGGACGGAAACGAGCAAAACGTACTCTTTCAGTTGCTACATTAAAGGCAATCGACTTCACATCGCCTTGCGTAACTTGTAAATGATCAACAGTCATATTAAAGTTTTGTTCATTTACTGGACGTAAAACACAGTGATGGTGTGCTGGTAAAATAAGTGGAGAACCAACTGTACGGAAGACACGGTTATTAATAGATGCTATCTCCGTAATTTGGAGTGCCGCTAAAGTTGGGTGAATAATTGCTCCACCGAGGGCTTTATTATAAGCTGTACTACCAGAAGGAGTTGACACACAAAGACCGTCTCCACGGAAACGTTCAAACTGATTACCATTTAACTCAACATCCATAACAAGTGTGACATCCGGTGATTTTATAGTTGCTTCATTTAACGCTAAATACGTATTGGATTCTGCATTATGATGTTCCACCTTTACCTCTAGTAGTGGATACTCCACAACGTTAAAGTCCTTTTTGGCAATGGACAAAACAAGCTTTTCTAATTCAGATGGCTTCCAATCCGCATAAAATCCTAAATGTCCCGTATGGATACCTACGAAGGCAACCTGATGTAGCATATGAGCATATCGATGAAAGGCATGGAGTAAAGTGCCATCTCCTCCAATAGAGATGACAATCTCAGGAGCTTCTTCATCATAAGTTAACCCAAAGTCTTGCAAATACGTTTTAGCTAGCTCCATTAATTCGTTCGACTGTGCATCTCTACGTGATTGAATGGAAAACTTCATTTTGTGTCACGCTCCTTCTCCGATAATAAATTAGGATTCGATGCCTCTTTGTATTCACTAAAATAGGCCTGCGCTTCTTGTATCTCACTACGAATGGACGACATTTCCTCATCCAATCGGAAGGCGGCCTCTGCTGCACTTTGAAGGCGATTTTTAATTTCCTCGGGGAACATGCCTTTATATTTATAATTTAAAGAATGCTCAATAGATGCCCAGAAATTCATAGCTAGTGTTCTTATTTGAATTTCAGCTAATACCACTTTTTTCCCTTGTATCGTTTCAACAGGATATTCGACTATCATATGATATGATCGGTAGCCGCTTGGCTTATTATGTGTAATATAGTCACGCTCTTCCACTACACGCATATCTTTACGTTGACGTATTAGTTCCGTAACTGTAGAAATATCATCTACAAATTGACACATAATACGTAAGCCTGCGATATCCCCTAACTCATCACCTAGCTGTTTGGAAGGCTCAAATGCGAGTCCTTTTTCTAATGATTTATCGTATATACTTGCTAAAGGTTTTACACGTCCCGTTACAAATTCAATTGGTGAATTTGCATTAACAATGCCAAACTGTGAACGCATACCCTTTAATTTTACTTTTAACTCATCTACTGCTTGTTTATAAGGACTTAAAAATATTTCCCATTGTCCCATCGCAAAAACCTCCCGACAATCGGTATGAAACAAAACCAACACCGTCTGTTCGTTTTGTCTTGTTATTCAGCAAGAATTGTCTTGAAGTGGTGTTCCACCGCTCGAACAAATTCCGCCCCATAATTGTAATTTCCTTCAATATTATACACGAGCATTTCTAGTTCATCGTAAAAATTAGTAAGCTCAATAACTTCTGTACCTAGTTGTAGCTTCGGATTTTGCTTTTTTTGCAAAATATGTACAAGTTCATCCCAACTACTCGGTGGAAAACGCAAGTAATGATAATTCTCTCCTGCATCAAGTAAATAAATGAACGCAAAGTCATCAGAGTCTGCTATCAATTGTGCAGCAGGTTTTAACTGTAAATTTGCTTCAATGTCGTTTAAACTAAAATGAAGTTGTTCGTTTTCAAAATTCAATGTTTCTATTGTATAAATTTTACGCACATGCGGTTCCCCTTTTCGTCGTACTCTTCCTCTTATTTTAGCATAGAGGGTAAAATAGTTGCAGTTGTAAATACTAAATCAATGAAATAACGAACAAAACTTTTTATTATAGCGTGTAGTTGATTTCCGTTCCGACTGAGCGCTTTCCTGGGGGCGTCCGATGAGCCGCTTCACTCGCGTTGCTCGCTCCAGGGTCTCATCTGTGACGCTGATCCCCAAGGAGTCGCCCAGTCTCCACTACAATCAACTTTTAACAAATGTCATCCTAAAACAATTGGTAATGAGCCAACTAAAAAACTGTAACGAAAAGGAAATAACCAATTTCATATCAAATCATTTTCCTAATCAACACACTAAAAAATTAAAATAAACAGGTGATCATAATGGCACAAGAACTTGAAATAGAATTTAAAAATCTCTTAACAAAGCAACAATACGAACATTTATTGCAAGCATTTAACATTCCCGAAGATGCTATTCATCGCCAAACAAATCATTATTTCGACACACCTTCCCAAGCTATTCGAAAACTACAAAGCGGGCTCCGTATTCGACAAATCGGCAAATATTTTGAATGTACTTTAAAAGAAAAAAATGCAGAGCATGCTCATTTAGAAACAACTGACGAACTAACCGCTGAGCAAGCTAAGAAAATGCTTGTTGGAGAAGGTTTTTATGCCCAAGAGGTAGCAAAAAGACTAGCTCACTTCAACATTCCTTTAAAAAATTTAGCAGTTTTTGGTTCACTTACAACCGATCGTGTCGAAATTCCTTATAGGGATGGTCTTCTAGTATTCGATCATTCTTTCTATTTGCAGTGCGACGATTATGAGGTAGAATATGAATCAAAAGATGCAATAAAAGGAAATGCAATCTTCGACGAATTTCTACAGCAATATGGTATTGAAAAACGGGCTACAGATAAAAAAATCGCACGTTTTATGAAAGCATTACAAATGAATAAATAACAGTAGCTTAACTAGTACACAAGAAAGGGTGACAATTCCTTGGATATCCAATCACTCAGAACTTTATTTGAGATTCAAGCATTACAAACACTAGGATCTTCAGAAAATTCATCGTCAAACAATCTTACAGACAGCAATTCGATCTTTTCTAATATGATTAGCGAATTGCTAGGTGACTCAACTACTTCTAATAGTGCAAAATTATCTAGTTTGCTCGGGGGTGTATCAAGCGCTTCGTCATTGATGAACCAGTTTAGTAGTTTAAATGGGTTAGCTGAAAACATGCAAAATAGTGCGTTTCAATCATTACTTTATAAGGGTTCTAATGACGTCTTTATACCTTCTGCTGTACAGGCGGCATTAGCAAATACACAATCTAGTACAAAGCTTGACTCCTATGTTGCGGACAATGTAATTGGTTCAACAGCGTATGCCAATTCACTAGCAGGTGCGAACAAATACGCTTCGATTATTCAAAAGGCAGCAACTACATACAATGTACCAGAGAAGCTCATCGCTGCAGTGATTAAGCAAGAGTCTAATTTTAATTCAAGCGTGGTTAGTCATGCTGGCGCACAAGGATTAATGCAATTAATGCCAAAAACAGCGCAATATTTAGGGGTTACAAACGCCTTTGATCCCGAGCAAAATATTATGGCAGGTGCAAAATATTTACGTCAATTGCTAGATAAATTTGATAATGAACCTACATTAGCGTTAGCTGCTTATAACGCAGGATCTTCACGCGTTACAAAGTATGGTGGCATTCCTCCTTTCAAAGAAACACAGAATTATGTCAAAAAAGTGATGAATTACTACACAGCTTAATCGTATAAACATTGTTAATACAGTCTTTTTCGGCAAATTTCACCCGCGTGGTGAAATTTGTGCTTTTTTAGCGAAAAACAATTCGGAAGAGCGCTTTGTTTGTGTTAACGAAAAGACGTTGATAGAATGAAGGTAGTCACAAGAAATTCACATTTGTAAAGATGACCAAGTATAAAAATATACTTTACGATATAAAGAATTAAAGGGGCATTTAATTATGAATCGAAAATACACTGTTCCTTATGAGGAGCTGGGGGCTGAAAAGCTTTCAGAGCTAATCCATGCATTCTATAAAAGAGTTGCTCAGCATCCTGATTTAATTCCAATCTTTCCAAAAGATTTAACAGAGACAGCACGCAAGCAAATTCAATTTCAAACACAGTATTTAGGTGGACCAAATCTTTTTACTGAGGAGCATGGACACCCAATGATGCGTGCACGCCATATGAATTTTCCGATTACACCTGATCGTGCCCAAGCTTGGCTTGAATGTATGTCCGAAGCGATGGATGAAGTGGGGTTGGAAGGGAAGTTCCGAGAAACATATTATCAACGTTTAGTATTAACAGCTCATCACATGATTAATACACCAAATGACGATGAGGGGGAATTGTTACGTGAATAATATTCAAATGCTGCAGAAGCCAACCCTTGAGATTTCTACTGCTAATAAGCCTATTGAATTGTATATTTTCGTAGATCCACTTTGTCCAGAAGCTTATAATATGCAAGCCATTCTTCGTAAGTTACATTTAGAGTACAATCATTACTTTACATGGCGCTTTGTGCTAAGCACAGAGCTTGCCTCTTTGAATTGTTTAAGTAAACGTGTAAAAGGTTGTTTATCGGGTATTGAACTCGACATTAATCACCCTGTCTTACCATCTATCGCTATTAAAGCGGCAGAGTTACAGGGCAAACGTGTCGGTGCACGCTATTTGTCGAAACTACAAGAATATGTATTACTAAACCAACAAGATGTCAATTCTTATGCTACGCTGTTAAAAATTGCGGAAGATGTTCAATTAGACATGAATGAATTTTCTGCAGACTTTGGTTCAAAGGAAGCAGCACGTGCCTTCCAATGCGATTTATATATTAAACGTGAAATGGAAGTTGATGAAGTGCCTAGCATTGTGTTTTTCAATGAATGTATTGAAGATGAGGGTCTAAAAGTTAGTGGTAGCTATTCCTATGAAGTTTATGAACATATTTTACAAGAAATGATGGATGAACAGCTTGTGCGTCAACCATTGCCAACAATGGAGGAGTTATTTACAAAATTCCATACACTTTCAACAAATGAAGTAGCTTTCATCTACTCATTAACAGAACAAACAGCTGAACGCGAATTAAAAAAGCGTATGCTACAACAAAAGATTGAACGAATTCAGACAAATCACGCTACACTATGGCGTATTAAATAAAGCAATTATACTATTATTCTAAGCTCCTACTAATAAAAGCAAGTGAAGAACAAACTTCACTTGCTTTTATTTGTCTTTTTAGCCTCATCATTAACTTTCTTTCGGATTAAACAAACTTAAAGTAAATAAATGCACAACCTCATCTATCATCTCATCAATATCCGGATTAATATGCTCATTTATATAAGGTAATGTCAATTGAAAAACTAAAATTGACGATAGCAGAGAATAGAAAAAATTCGCAGTATATTTAAAGTTCCCTTTTGGAATTTTCCCTTGCTCATGTAATTTAATTAAATAATTTTCTAAATGTTGAAATAACTTATTCGGGTATTCAAAAAACATTTTTTCAAATTCTTTATCTTGTTGGATCTCACGCATAAGTACCCAAATAGTTTCCTTGACAGGAATATTTTCTTCAAAATAAGCTTGTGCCAAGATTTTAAGATCATGCTCTATATCACCTGTAAACGCCTCTTCTATTTTAGGAAAATAATCTCTGTCTGTTTTATGTGAAATAACACTCTCACGAAACAAATTCTCCTTATTTCCAAAGTGTCTAAAAAGTGTAATGTGATTCACCCCAGCACGTTCAGCAATTTCACGTGTAGAAGTCCCGGCAAACCCTTTTTCTCCAAAAAGCGTCAATGCAGCATTAAGAATTTTTTCTCTTGTCTTCAACTTTGCCATTATGCCCTCTTTCCTCCTCCGAACATAATTTGCTCAATATTATATCGGAATTAAAAAGTGATAGCAATCAGTTGCATTCAGTTTAATCAATTTATGCCTTGCATAATTGCCGCCTTCGCACAGAAAACATTTGCCGCTGTCGCTTCGCTTTCGCGCAGAAAACATTTGCCGCTGTCGCATAATTAAATAATGCGTCCGGAATCGGCTTTGTGCTTTGGCCTACACGAGGGCTGATATCGGTCATTTAAGGACATGAGGTTCTTAGACTGAGTTTCTTTATTTCAAATGTTTGAACATCAGCTCAAAAAAGTTAACATTTCTTAGCAGCTTCAAAGTTTCGTTCTCTTAAATATTTCTTCATTCTTCTTGCATTTATGCCATTTAAATAAGCGAAAACAGCACCAATTAACATGACAATTGCCCCAAATCTAAAAACTGCTTTATAGGCTAAAGAAATATGATCCTTCATTATTTTTTCTAGCGTTGGATAAAGATTTATTATTTCCTTTCTTTCAATGGCGAATCTTTCCTTAATTTCAGCATGTGCTTTATTTGGTGAAGATTTTAGTACTTTTTCCTCTTCGTCCGTTAACTTATGTATAAAATCTTGTAGTGACGATTTATTTTCTGCTAGCTCATTTCTACTTTGTTCGAATTGAAGCTTTAGCCTTTCCTTCGTATTATCACTAAATTTACTTATCTCAACCATTTCGATCATTTCATTTTTTGCCGCTTTCATTTCGTTCTGCATCATATGCTGCAGCATCACGACTAAAATTGCCACGCCAACCGCAGCCCCAATAACACGACTTACTTGAAATAACCCTGATGCAATCCCAGCCTTTTCTTCGGGAACCTGCAAAATGAGTGCTATTGATAATGGGCTAAAAATTAAACCCGATCCTAAACCAACAATCATTAAAACTCCGACAATAACCCAAACCGATTGATCTGATGAAATAAAACCTAACAAATAGGTTCCTATACTAAATAGTACATAACCACTGACACCAAACCATAATGTCCCCCATTTATTTGCTTTAGCTGCAAGAGGTGTAATGAGCATTGTCGCTATAGAAGATGAACTAAGTATTAAACCCGCCTGTATCTGAGAAATTTCGTTTACTGTTGTTAAATAAAATGCCATTAAAAAGTAGACACACATCATCCCGATTCCTAAACATAACAGTGCGATATTCCCGCATGCAAATTGATAGTTTTTAAACAACTGAACTGGAAGCATTGGATCTTTATTTTTTGATTCAAACTTTACAAATAATAATAAGCCTATAACACTGCCAATTAAACAACATAGTACAAGTGGTGATGTCCACCCAACTTCCTTCACTTGTAAAAGACCGTATATGAGTGCAAACAATGAAATACTAATTGTTATCATACCCATCCAGTCGATCTTCTTAGAGGCAGTAGGATCATACGATTCATGTACAAAATAATGAATTAAACTTACCGCTAATATCCCTATCGGTACATTAATATAAAATATCCACTGCCATGAAAAGTTCTCTGAAATTACGCCACCAATTGTCGGTCCCAATGCAGTCGATACCCCAGCCATTATTCCAAATAGTGCCGTTATAACACCAACCTTTTCAGCCGGAGTATGAACAAGTACTAAAGGAATACATACTGGAACAATCATTGCTGCCGCCAAACCTTGAATCGATCGAAATAAAATTAATAACCCAATTGATTGTGATAATCCACATAGAACTGACGCAATTACAAACAACATAAGCCCTATTTGAAATATTTTCTTCCTACCAAATTGATCTGCAAATCTTACCGCCGTTAGCAAAACAACACCAAAGGCAATGTTGTAACTATCAATCACCCAAGAAATTTGATCAATTGTCGTTTCATAGTATGCTGTCATTTTGGGCAAAGAAACATTCACAATTGTGGTGTCCAATAAAGCCATAAAAAAACCAAGAGCCGCAGCAATTACCGGCATCATATAACTTTGTTTACTCTTCACTTTCTAACCTCTATTCATAAAATGTAATCATTTGATTGCATTATAAAGAAAAAACAAAATGAATGCAACTGGTTGCATTCATTTTGTTTTTAGATTAGGCTTTATTTATTTATCGAACATTTTCTAAAAATAAAAGAAGCGCCACTATCCTCGACAGATAGTGACGCCTCTTTTTCACAAAGGGGATGGGAGAAATGTTCACGTTCAAACAAAGGGGTGTATGTTTGTTTTGTGATT
Source organism: Lysinibacillus sp. NPDC095746 (assembly GCF_044763535.1). Taxonomy (NCBI): domain Bacteria; kingdom Bacillati; phylum Bacillota; class Bacilli; order Caryophanales; family Bacillaceae; genus Lysinibacillus; species Lysinibacillus sp. NPDC095746. The sequence goes on along the minus strand of NZ_JBIWGL010000033.1, from coordinate 34,187 downwards.
TATTTCACATGAATCAATTTATCATGGAATAGTAAATATAGCAACAAGTCCGTTGATAGATTCACAAATTTGTCAAATAGAAAGCGATTACAAACAGTATTTTTTCAAGATACACCTTTTAAACCATTTAGAAATCAAAAAAAATCATTATTCCTTAATTTTTTATTATTCAATTAATCATAGAAAAAAGGCTGTAGTGAAATCCCTACAGCCTTCTGAATTAATTATTCAACAATAATTTTTCTAACTCATTTAAACGTTCTTCAAATACTTTACATGCATCATCAATCGGTTTAGCAACGTTCATATCAACACCTGCTGCCTTCAATACCTCAATCGGGAAATCCGAGCAACCTGCTTTTAAGAAGTTATTAATATAACGTTCTACAGCTGGTGTACCCTCTTCTAAAATCTGTTTACTTAATGCTGTTGCAGCTGATTTACCTGTAGCATATTGATACACATAGTAATTATAGTAGAAGTGTGGAATACGAGCCCATTCTAAGCCGATTTCCTCATCGACAACAATATCCTCGCCGAAGTATTGTTTATTTAAATTATAGTAAACCTCTGTTAAACGCTCCGCTGTTAAAGATTCACCATTCTTATCCATTTGGTGGATTAGGTGTTCAAATTCAGCAAACATTGTTTGTCTGAAAACAGTACTTCTGAAGCCATCTAACCAATGATTTAATAAATAAATTTTCTGTTGTGGATCTTCAATTGTTTTCAGTAAATAATCATTTAACAGTTCTTCATTACATGTCGAAGCTACTTCAGCCACAAAAATAGAATAATCACCATAAACAAACGGCTGATTTTTACGTGAATAATAACTGTGTACACTATGACCAAATTCATGAGCTAGTGTGAACAAATTATTAACATTGTCCTGCCAGTTCATTAAAATATATGGATTCGTTCCATAAGCGCCTGAAGAGTACGCACCACTGCGTTTCCCTTTGTTTTCTAAAACATCCACCCAACGGTTATCAAGTCCATCCTGAACAATGCCTTGATATTCCTCACCTAGTGGCGCTAAAGCTTTTACTAAAATATCCTTCGCCTCATCGTAAGTGACTTTCATATCAACTTCCTTAACGAGTGGGGCAAATAAATCCCACATATGCAGTTCGTCCACACCTAAAAGTTTCTTACGTAATGAGATATAGCGCTGCATAGCTGGTAAATGCTTATGGATTGTTTCTACTAATTGGTCATAAACACTTTCTGGAATGAAGTTGTTAGACAGTGCTGCGTGGCGTGCAGAATCATAATTACGGATACGCGCGTTTACATTATGCTTTTTAACATTGCCAGTTATTGTAGTCGAAAACGTATTTTTAAAGTTACCGTAAGTTTCATACATTGCTTTAAAGGCATTTTCTCGAACAGTGCGATCTTTACTTTCTAGAAACTTAATATAGTTACCGTGTGTTAGTTGCACTTCTTCTCCATCTTCATTTTTCACTTTAGGGAAGACTATATCTGCGTTGTTTAACATACTAAATGTATTTGAAGCAGTACCTGTAACCTCAGACATTTGTGCCAGTAATGCTTCCTGTTCTGCTGGTAAAACGTGCGGACGGGCCATTGTTATTTCTTTTAAAGATTGCTTATACAGTTGTAAGTCTTTGTTTTCTGCTAAGTAATGTTCTATTGTTTCTTCACTCAATGATAAAATCTCAGGTGTTAAAAACGATAGAGCAGCTGAGATACTAGTCGCTAATGTTTGAATACGACTATTCATATCCTGGTAGAAGCTATTTGTCGTATCTTGGTCATAACGCATATGAGCATACGTATAAAGCTTCATCGTACGTTGGTAAATATCATCGTGATAAGTTAGAACTGCTAATAATGCATCTGCTCCATTTTTTAAAGTACCTGCATAGCTAGATGCCTTTTTTGCCATTTCTCCAACTTCTTTATACTCTGCTTCCCAAAGTGCGTCAGTTGCAAATATATCCTCCAAGCGCCAAGTTAACTCTTCTGGAACTTCGTTTCTTACTAAAATTTGATTACTAGCCATGTGCCAGCCCCCTTAATATGTTAGCTTTTCCTATACTCTCATATTTTCTCAGTATATTGTGGCAATTGCAAATAAATGTGCGTACATTTGCTCACAAATATTAGAAAAACGATCTTCTTTATAACTTTCCGCCAGCACCATTCCATAATTTTTGATTGCTTGTACCGCTTGATTTGTTACCGCTACATTTTGTTCGGTTAAAAACGATCGAATAGTTCTCTCGTCTAGTTCATGAGGTTCTAATTGTAATCGACGACAAAAATAAAGGAAAATCGTTTGCCACTCAATAGAAAACATCGGTATCGTTTCTGCATCTTTTACCGGAACACCTACGTAATCAGGCATTGCAGTTAAAGTAAAGCGTAACTCATAATTACTTCGTAAAAATGAATCTTGTACTCCATTTTTACTATGTAATAATCGTTGGTATACGAATTGCTTACAATGCTTTTTATAAAGCTGCCAATAAAGTTGAAATTCTTCTTTCGTAATTGGCTTAGGCTCATAAAAAGGGAAATGTTGCTTGTTAATCGTCAGTTCCTGTACTTTGCCTATAAAAGTATGCCCCTGGACATGAAGAAGATTCGTCCAATAAATAAATCTCGATGTGTTTGCATCATAGGTCACTAAATAAGCCAAGCCTTGTGCTGTGACATTTATTATCTTTTGCATAATTGGAGAAATAGAAATTTTTTGAATACCTTGTGTAGATTGCTTTTGAGGTGTTTGAAAAAGCCACAATGGCTGAATAAAATTTTTCTCATATCCAGATGTACGCAATTGCCACTTTTCATGTGAAATTGTACTACATTGAAATTCAATAGCAATATGCTGTCGCTCCTTTATTAGAAGCATATCTGGTCGCTGTGCAAGTTTCTGTAAATAAGGCTCCAGCTTTACTGTATGCCCGAGTTTTTTCAGCCATTCAAATAATTGTACTTTCCCTTGTAAATGAAGTTTTGATTCACCCTCTGCAAATAACCGCTCACAGCTACTATTAGCAATATGAGCGAAATGAGGGATATTATATTGGCCAATCTTTAATTGGACGGGCTGTTGGCATTGGGGACAATAAAATTTCATCTGCCGCCTATATCGTTGTAATGCTTCCCTTGAATATTCGTATGGGAGGAAAATCTGCTGAAGCTCGTTATAGGCCATAAGCATAAAATCATCTCCTTTTCGATTAATTGTAAAGGAGTGTTTTAATAGCAACAAATAAAGAACGGCTTTTTCTTGAAATTTTAATTTTGAAATAAAAAGACTGTAAACAAACTTGATAATCACCAAGTTTGTTTACAGTCCAGTCACTCCAATTCAAGTACTCAATACTTTAAATAAAATATTTTCGTACTGTTTCAAAACAATTAAATTCCATAATTTTTTCGCCATATTCCTCTAAGCGATGGATTGTGAAATTTGATGGTATTAAAAATTCTTTGATAACGGCATTTCTATCGTGATGATTTAGTTCTTCATTTGCGTTCGTGAAGTCAACTACCAGATAGTACCAATTTTCATATTTAAATAATGAGGAATCCACTAATTCATCTGTCATGCGTTTCGCTACTGGGATTAACTCATCAATATCTTTAAATTTATAAACATAAATATCTGTATCCATAAATAACTCTGACTCATCTAAGTCACCAAACTGAGTTAGTTGACTGAGAAGATCCTCTCCAACGTCCTCGAATGGGGCAAACATCTCTTTATGTTCGCCAAATTGCGAAGAACCATCTAAGGTTTCACCGTCTTTTAAAATATGTGCACGTGTGACAATGATTTCTAAGCCTACTTCAGACGCATTGATATGAATCCAAATAGGACCTTCTACATCAAAGTAATCCTCAGTGTTTACTTCATCAATCATATCCCAAAAAAGTTGTTCACCCTTTGCTCGATTGTACCAAATTTCTTCACGACTATAGCCGCGATCCTCTATATCATTGTACGTAATAAAGAGCTTGAGTGTATTTTCGTTTACACGTTCGATGTCCACTAGACCTCATCTCCCTTCACTGTCATTTGTCGAAAAACAGTTTTGTTTCATTAGTATGCTTTTATTCATTGTTTTTAACCTCATACTCCGTTTTTGTTTTTCAACCTTTGACCACACTACAGTAAAACCATTGAGCAACCGAAATCAAAAATTTATTGTCCACAGTTGTCTCTAATTATATTGTATGCTGTTCTGTCATAAAATGAAAAGGATATACACCGTTTCAACAGAAGATATTTGAATTATTGAAATTGTAGTAAACTATTAAGTTAAAATCAAGTTTAACATACTTTACGGAAATATATGACTTTTCCCTACTATTTATTATACTTTATATAGATGGTTTTACATAAGTAAAACACAAAAAAATAGATGCCACAATATGCTTGGTGCATATGTAACATCTAATACTTATTCTAAGCACAATATGGAGATACTAGTTCACCATACGCTGTGCTTCTTGTAATTGATACGCACGAACTTTACGAGGTAGGAAACGACGAATTTCATCCTCATTGTAGCCAACTTGTAAACGTTTCTCATCTAAAATGATTGGACGACGTAATAAACCTGGATACTCTTGAATTAACTCATATAAACGTTGTAATGGTAAGCTTTCAACATCAACATTCAGTTTTTGGAAAATCTTTGATCTAGTTGAAATAATTTCATCCGTACCATCCTCTGTCATACGTAAAATTTCTTTAATTTCACTAATGCTTAATGGTTCGGAAAATATATTACGTTCTGTATACGGGATTTCATGCTCCTCTAACCATGCTTTCGCTTTTCGGCAAGACGTACAACTTGGTGATGTAAATAAAGTTACTATCATACTGACACATCCTTTCCTTTTAGTCATTATCTATAAACCAGTGTGTTAAATTAGAATTAATGTAATGTAATCTACATACCATTATACAGTACTCTGTGATGTTTGAATATAGTTCCAATAAAAAAAAGAATAACCCTCTCACACGAAATTTTCTGTCTTTTTATTTAACTTTTCAAAGCAGCTACTTCTTGGTATATCTAATGAACTACTAATAATATTCCCATTCGCAGCACATTTTAAACACTTCTATCCGATTGTTTTTGTTCTCATTTAAAAATTTTAAACGAGAATATTGTCAGTTCAGTGCGTACAATATAGACGTATATTTACTAATATTGGTTGCATTTTCAAATAAATAGTTCATCACCATAACGTTTGTTTTAATTTCCGATCCAACTGGCGCTTTCCACGGACGCTCCAATAGATAAAAAAACTAGCGAAAATAGCATATAATTTTTTTCGGTAATGAACACCGCCAAAAGTCTGACTTTACGCACTTGCATTTCACTGAGCCTTTATAATATAATTTTTTGCAATCAATCAATTATGTCTTTGGTGAGTTCACCTTAAAAGACTGTTATTGAACAAAATAAAAAACGCTGACGAAGAGTAGTACATTTGCATTTTACACGTTTAGAGAGTCTGTGGTTGCTGCAAACAGATCGTGTAAGCATTTGGAATGGACTTCCGAGTTAGCTTTGTGAACGGCTTAGTTTCCTTACTGAAGTTTATTAGCAAAGCTCGTCCCCTTCACGTTACGAAGTAGAGTGGCCTGTTTAGGCAAGCTGGGTGGTACCGCGGATTCAAACATCATTCGTCCCTTCATTAAAGAACTAATGAGGACGCATGATGTTTTTTTATTTCGGTTCATCACCAAGAATTGTGAATGACTTTTATTAAAACGTCTATTACGAAAAGTTGATTGTAGTGGAGACTGGGCGACTCCTTGGGGATTAGCGTCACAGATGAGACCCTGGAGCGAGCAGCGCGAGTGAAGCGGCTCATCGGACGCCCCCAGGAAAGCGCCCAGTCGGAACGGAAATCAACCACACATTTTTGGTGACGACTCTTCATTTTGTCGTTTATGTAAAAATAAGGGACTTAAATTCAAGGAGGAAATGACAATGACAACTATTTTTTCAGGCGTACAGCCAACAGGTATTGTAACTCTAGGGAATTATTTAGGTGCGTTTAAGCAATTCCCTGCATTACAAGATGAAGGTGATGCTGTTTATTGTATCGTCGATCAGCATGCAATAACAGTGGCACAAGATCCAAAGGAATTGCGTCAAAATATTCGCAACCTAGCAGCTACGTATATCGCTACTGGCATCGATCCTAAAAAATCTACATTATTTATTCAATCAGAAGTGCCAGCACATGCACAGGCAGGCTGGATGCTACAATGTGTCGCATCGATTGGAGAGCTTGAACGTATGACACAGTTCAAGGATAAATCTCACGGTAAGGAAAGCGTATCTGCCGCTCTACTAACATATCCGCCATTAATGGCAGCAGACATCCTTTTGTACAATACAAACATTGTCCCTGTCGGTGATGATCAAAAGCAGCATATAGAGCTTACTCGTGATCTAGCAGAGCGCTTTAACAAACGTTTTGGTGACGTATTAACGATTCCTGAAATTCAATTACCAAAAGCAGGGGCTCGTATCAAATCACTACAAGAACCAACTAAAAAAATGAGTAAATCTGATCCAAATACAAAAGCGACAATTAAGCTTTTAGATTCAGCGAAAGATATTGAGAAAAAAATTAAGTCGGCTGTTACTGACTCTGATGGTTTTGTGGCATTTGATGTAGAAAATAAACCTGGTGTTTCTAATTTACTAACAATCGAATCTGCGATTTCAGGCGTATCTATTGACGATCTTGTAAAAAAATACGAAGGCGTTGGCTATGGTGGTTTCAAACAAGGTGTGGCAGCAACGGTTATTGATCACCTAACGCCAATTCAAGAGAAGTTCTATAATTTGGTAGAATCCTCAGAATTAGATATTATTTTAGATGCAGGTGCTGAAAAGGCAAATGCAATTGCAAGTGCTACATTAAAACGCATGGAAGAAGCTATGGGCCTTGGTCGTACACGTCGCTAACAAGAAGACTTTATTATAAAGATGATTGTAAGAGCTTGGCCAAAAAGAGAGTAACTTAAGAGTTACATCTTATCTTTTTCATTTATAGTTTTATCATAACCAAGATCAAGCACAACAGCGCATAACACAACGGCTGATCCAATGGCCATATAAAATGCTGATGTTTGTGCCATGAACTTAAAAACTACTAGCCAGGAATAGCCGAGCGTCCGATAATTCAAATACAAAATGAGATTCCCTACTGAGAGAATCAATAAGCCATAGCTCATTAAAAATAAAAAGAGTCGGAACAAGATAAGGGCATCCTTTCTATTTCTTCTTAATTATCATCTATTCACAAAACTATAAAAAAAGACGTCAGCCATGTAAATTAGGCTGACGTTTTTTATGTTGACGTAAGTTCTTCTGCAAAACGAGTGGTTGATTTCCGTTCCGGCTAGGGCTTTGAGCTGACGCTTTTGCTTTCGCTACAAAGCAAAGCTTCCTGGAGGCGTCCGATGAGCCCCAAGGAATCGCCTAGTCTCCGCTCCAATCAACCACTTTTCATAATTTTTAATAAAAAAAAGTAGGGATGATGAAATCCCCACTAATTTTATTATTCCTCAATTTTTTTGAATAATAGACTAGCGTTATGCCCGCCAAATCCAAGTGAGTTACTCATAGCATATTTAATCTCTGCTTTTCGAGCTTCATTCGGTACATAATCTAAATCACAATCTGGATCTGGCTCTGTTAAATTAATTGTCGGTGGTAAAATGCCTTCTTTAAGTGCGAGCGCTGTGAAAATAGCTTCAACACCACCAGCTGCACCTAATAAGTGACCTGTCATTGATTTTGTAGAACTCATTGCAAGATTATAGGCATGTTCACCAAAGACTGTTTTTACTGCCTGTGTTTCAAATAAATCGTTATATGGTGTACTTGTTCCATGTGCGTTAATATAGTCTACTTGTGAAGCTTCTACGCCGCCATCAGTTAAAGCTTGCATCATTGCACGAGAAGCACCTTCTCCTTCTGGAGCTGGAGCGGTAATATGATGTGCATCTCCTGTAGCACCATAGCCAAGAACTTCTGCGTAGATTTTTGCACCGCGTGCTTTTGCGTGCTCATACTCTTCCAAAATAACAATACCCGCACCTTCACCGATGATGAAACCATCGCGATTCTTATCGAATGGACGGCAAGCTGTTTCTGGATCTGTATTTAAAGATAATGCAGTATTTGCGCAGAAGCCTGCTACTGCCATCGTCACGATTGGCGACTCTGCACCACCAGAAATCATAACATCTGCATCGCCACGCTCAATTACTTTAAAAGCATCCCCAATGGAGTTTGTACCTGAAGCACAAGCAGTTACTGAACAAGAATTAATGCCCTTTGCCCCCAAATGTATCGACACTTGACCTGAAGCCATATCTGGAATCATCATTGGAATAAAAAATGGACTTACACGTCTTGCTCCGCGCTCTTGGAATGTTAAAAATTGCTGTTCGTATGTTTCCATACCACCGATTCCTGAGCCAATCCAGACACCTGCCCGTGGTGCTAGTTCTTCATCGATTGTTAATTGTGCATCTTCCATCGCCATGATAGATGCTGCTAAGGCATACTGTGTAAAGCGATCCATTTTACGAGCTTCTTTACGTTCAATATACTTTTCAATATTGAAGTCTTTCACTTCAGCGGCAATTTTCGCTGCGAAAAGATCTTTATTTAAACGTGTTAACTCGCCAATGCCAGATTTCCCTGCTTTAATGTTAGTCCATGTTTCTTCGATGCTATTCCCTAGTGGTGTAACTGCGCCAATTCCTGTAATTACTACTCGTCGTTTACTCATTGTCTTACTCCCCTCAAGCATTTTTCGTTTTTTATTTTCCCCATCTAATTGTAACGGCACCCCATGTTAAGCCACCGCCAAATCCAACAAGTACTAATAAATCATCATCTTTAATTTTACCTGCCTCAAGCTCATCTACCAAGGAAATACCAATAGACGCTGCCGATGTATTCCCATATTTATGAATCGTTTTCGACATTTTTTCCGGTGGTAGTTCTAGACGCTCACGAGCAGATTCCATAATTCGAATATTCGCCTGATGCGGCACTAAAAAATCTACGTCTTCTTTTGTTAAACCTGCTTTTTCTAATACGTTTACTGCAGATTCACCCATTTGACGAACTGCAAACTTAAATACTTCACGGCCATTCATAGCGATTGTGTCCTGCTGTGTTAAATACAAATTCTTTCCACCTGTACCGTCTGCACCAAGTTCAAATGATAAAATACCTCTACCTTCTGATACCGGACCAACGACTGCTGCACTTGCACCGTCACCGAATAACACAGCGGTATTTCGGTCTTCCCAATCAAGTACTTTCGATAGTTTTTCAACACCTACTACTAAGACATATTTATAAGCATTTGATTCTACAAATTGCTTTGCTGTGACTAAACTATATATAAATCCTGAACAAGCAGCCGCTTGGTCCATCGCAGCCGCATTAACTGCTCCAATTTGCTTCTGAACCATACATGCTACACTTGGAAAATTTTGATCTTGTGTTACTGTTGCTACAAGTATTAAGCCTATTTCCTCTGGTGTAATACCTGCTTTTGCAATAGCCTCTTTTGCAGCAGCTACTGCTAAATCTGAAGTTTCTTGGTCATCTGCAGCAAAACGGCGTTCTTCAATCCCTGTACGAGTTCGAATCCATTCATCCGAAGTGTCCATCATTTTTTCTAAATCAAAATTTGTAACGACCTTCTCCGGAACGTATTTGCCAATTCCTATAATACCAGCGTTCATTTAGCAACCCCTCTGCTTTCTTACTATCAATTATTAGTAACTGGTCATAATTATAACTCATAATGAAGTATTGGTGCAAGATGAATTAAATTTAACGTCCCTTATTACTAACGTGGGGGTCATTTCCGTTCCGACTTGGGGCACCCGATATGTTCTAGAGAATCACCCATCCGCACCGGAAATCATGCAAGAAAAAGCATTACTTTTGGGAATAAGTGAAGCTGCTGAAAAAAATTAAAAATGGCGGTTAATGCAAAAAAAAGCTGCAATAAATCTGCAGCTTTAGCCTTGTTAATAGATAAATTATCAACAACGTAAAAGTCGATAGCGTAAAAAGATGAAAGGTGGCTCTCGCATGAATCTGCGTATGTCCAATCTATGCTCTAATAGGTCGTTAAGGATCATCTTCTCTTTGGAACATTTTATGCTCTGAAGACATTGCTTGGTGTGTTGCACTACGGAAGATTTCAAACGACGTGTTGTACATTTCTTTTTGTTAGGTTTGCTACCGTAGTTGTATGAACGTAATGGCTGACGCTTTAATGGTCTGATGTTGCGGTGGTGCTTTCGGTTCAATAAACAACGTTGAGTAATACGCATCCGCAATGGTAATAAAGTAAATCACAAAAAGTAATTGTTTCATTCAATGGTTCAAAATTTTATTTCTCCCTTTTTTCAGTTCTATCAATTCGAATTGTCTAGTTATACTACGAATGATATGTAAAAAAGTTTCAAATCAAAAAATGACCCATACAGATGACCCAATTCGGTATGAGATGCCTTAGAACTCAACATTAGTTTGAATAAAAGATAACCATACGCTCACCATAAAATAAAATGGCAGCGAGTATGAACCACGTTAATTTTTCCTAATACTTTTCCACGCATTAAAACAATGATAATAATTATTACCTGCCATTAATGTAGAATCTAAGAAAAGATACACTTCGTGGTGAAACTGGAAATCGAAAGTAGGCATGAACCAATCGATTATTTTTCCACATTCAAACAACCACGGACTCTCTCTAGCATCAGCATTTACAACATCTTCGAATTTCGCCGATACCAATGAAATTGCATGAAAGTACAAATTAGAATTATCGTTGTGACAAATTCGCCATGTTTCACAGAAAAGGTTTTTTTTTTTTCGATTTATGTTATGATATGATAATGATATAAAAAAGTTCGGTTGAGGTGAAATTAATGCAATATATCGTAACATTCATATGGTCATTCCTACTAGTTTCAATGTTAAACTACGTAGTAAGCTCTGTACTTGGTGTTGATTTTGATTTCCAAACTGCTGTTGTCACATCAGTTGTATTTACAATTCTTGTTTTCATCATCGGAGCAGTTATTCCAAACGAGTCAACTCCAGAAGCTGCAGACAATCATTAATTCAACTAGAAAAAACCTGTTTCGCTTAATGCGGAACAGGTTTTTTTGTTATTTTTCAACTATGCAATGGCCATCATGCATTCTAATGTGCAATGTTTCACCTGGTAATACTTCACCTCGAAGCAATTCTTTGGCAACCGCAGTTTCAATATAGCGTTGCACGAAGCGTTTTAGTGGTCTAGCGCCAAACTGAGCATCTGCTCCTTGTTCTACAACCCAGTCAATTACATGTTGTTCTACTTGTAAAGTAATGTCTTGCTCAGCCACTCGTTTGACAAGCTGTTCGACATATTTCCAAGCAATCGCAGTAAAGTGTTCATCTGATAATGCATGGAACATAATAATATCATCCATACGATTTAACAGCTCTGGTTTAAAATGTTGACGCAGTGCAGCCATCACTAAATCCTCAACTGCAACATCGTCTTCCTTCGCTTCCATTAAATAGCTTGAGCCAATGTTAGAAGTTAAAATGATCACTGTGTTCGTAAAGTTGACCATACGACCTTGGCTATCCGTAATGCGTCCATCATCTAATATTTGCAGTAAAATATTTGCAACATCAGGATGGGCTTTTTCAATTTCATCTAATAACACTACTGAATATGGATTTCGGCGAACAGCTTCTGTTAATTGACCACCTTCTTCATAGCCAATATAGCCTGGAGGTGCCCCTACAAGACGTGACACACTATGTTTTTCCATATATTCACTCATATCAATGCGAATAAAATGATCCTCAGAATCAAACAGCTGTGCCGCTAGTGCCTTCGCAAGCTCCGTTTTACCAACACCTGTTGGCCCTAGGAATAAAAAGCTACCAATTGGTCGATGCGGGTCTTTAATACCAGCTCTAGCACGCCATACCGCTTCTGTAACAAGCTGTACAGCATTATCTTGTCCGACTACACGCTCATGCAATGTATCTTTTAAGCGCAATAATTTTTCACGCTCACCTTCTACTAATTTCGTCACCGGTATCCCCGTCCAGAGTGAAACGATAGATGCGATTTCATCAGCTGTTACCTCTTCACGTAAAATACGTGATTCCGTACCATTCTCTAATTGTTTTTCCATCTCTTGAATTTCCTTTTCAAGTGTAGGAATTTTACCATGTCGTAGTTCGGCAGCTTTATTTAAATCATATTTACTTTCTGCTTCATCTAAGTCACGACGGTATTTATCAAGTTTTTCACGTTTTTTCTGAATGCCGTGTAACGCTTCTTTTTCTGTTTCCCATTGTTTACGCATGCCCTCTGAGGATTCTTTCAGCTTTGTTAATTCCTCACTAAGTTGCTCTAGACGTTTTTTACTTGCCTCGTCCTTTTCTTTACGTAACGCTTGCTCCTCAATTTCAAGCTGCATAATACGGCGCGTTACTGCATCCAACTCCTGTGGCATGGAATCTATTTCTGTTCGAATCATCGCACATGCTTCATCGATTAAATCGATGGCCTTATCTGGCAGGAAACGCTCTGTAATATAACGATTTGAAAGCTCTGCTGCCGCTACAATCGCACGGTCATGAATACGTACTGCATGATGTAACTCAAAGCGCTCTTTCAAGCCTCGTAATATAGAAACGGTATCTTCAATAGATGGCTCACGTACAAGCACTTGTTGAAAACGACGCTCTAAAGCAGGATCCTTTTCAATATACATACGGTATTCATCTAATGTTGTAGCCCCGATACAATGTAGCTCACCTCGTGCAAGCATTGGCTTCAGCATATTCCCAGCGTCCATCGCACCATCTGTTTTACCTGCACCAACAATTGTATGAATTTCATCGATAAATAAAATAATGCGCCCCTCGGAGTCTTTTACCTCTTGTAAAACACCTTTTAAGCGCTCTTCAAATTGTCCACGATAACTAGCACCAGCTATCAAAGCACTCATATCTAACTCATACAATATGCAATCCTTTAACCCCTCAGGCACATCACCTTTTACGATACGTTGGGCTAATCCTTCTACAATTGCTGTTTTACCAACCCCCGGCTCACCTATTAAAACAGGGTTATTTTTCGTTTTGCGTGTTAATATACGAATGACATTCCGAATTTCTTCATCACGTCCGATTACCGGATCCATTTTACCGTTTTTTACTTCATCTATTAAATTACGTCCAAATTTTTCTAATGGTTTTTTGTCATCTGTTTGTTGAAATTGCATATTTAGCACTCCTTTTCAATAATGTTAAGCGGAATCTCGTTTGCCATTCTGTTTCACAAAAAAATGTTTGACCTTTTTTGACTAACTTTATTTTACAACACACGACAAACCTCCGCAAAGAATTAGCCCTAAAATTTCTTCCCTTATAACTGGAAAATTACGTTATAATAAAAGTATGTTTCTTAGATTTAGTATCGAAATTGTTCACCATCCTTTTGTAATAATTAGACATCTTTTACAAAAAGAAAGCGATGTGTTGGAAATATGGTTATAATGGATTATATACAAGAAAAATTTCATGATCTTTTTCAAAAGCACGGTGTTTTTATTAAAGTAAATAAGGATAGTAAAATTTTTTTAGAGGGCGAACGTGCGCAAGAAATTTATTATATAAAAACAGGAGCTATCTCGATTAGCCAGGAAACAGAGAATGGGAAGGAATTAACCATTCGTATTTGTGGTCCAGATAGTATTATTGGAGAAGGCTCATTATTTTGTAAACTTACGTATAATTCCATGACTGCTAAAGTTTTAGAACCCTCTAGTTTATATGTACTAAGCCGTGAATCATTGGAACTTTTACTAGTGGAACAACCTAATTTAATGGTGGAATATATGAAGTGGTTGCAAACAGAAAATTTAAAACATCAAAGTCGTTTGCGCGATTTAGTTTTAAATGGTAAAAAGGGCGCTTTATTTTCAACACTCATCCGCCTTTCAAATACTTATGGTAAGCCTTTAGAAAATGACACTATTTATATTGACCTCCCATTAACAAATACAGAAATCGCTAATTTATGTGCGACGAGTCGAGAAATGATTAATCGCATGCTTAATGACTTAAAGAAGCGAAATATTATATCCTTCGAAAAAGGTTATATTACCATTCACGATTTACAATTTTTAAAGGATGAAATTGCCTGTGAGAATTGTCCGTTACAAATATGTCGTATCGATTAATCACTACACACAAAATCCCCGCTTTGAGTTATAAGCGGGGATTTTTTATAGGGGGATTTCCGTTCCAGGCTACTCACTTTCCTGTGGGCGAGCGTCGATTAGCCTTCCACTCCAATCAACGATAGCGTAGAACTTTTATAAATTTTATATATTTCAAAATTGGACACTATGACAAACGCATCATAATTGAACAATTTATAGCAGTGATGTAATTGTATATTGTTGCCGCTGACACGTTTTCGGCAGACGAAACCTTTTTGTTAAAGTTGTGTATTTGCTCTTTGGAAGGTAGATGTCGATAAAAATGAAAAGTTGGGTGATAAAACGTGAAAGTTTATCGATAAAATTTAAAAGTTGGGCGATAATTCCTAAAAGTGTTCCGATAAAACTAAAAAGTTGGGTGTTATTTTGTTAAAACGTACATCATGTGATTCAGTTGATTGGAGTGCAGACTGGGCGACTCCAAGGGGATCAGATCACAAAGCGAGTGAAGCGGCTCATCGGACGCCCCCAGCCGGAACGGAAATCAACCCCTCGTTTTACCGAAGAGCCCTATTTTTATACGACACCTTAATTTGATTGGCACAATAGTTTTTTGATGCAAAAATCCCCGCTTACTGTTGCAAGCGGAGATTTTTTATCTGCTTTATGTGGACTTAGCGTACACCTAATGCCATTTTTGCATAGCGTGACATTTTATCTTTTGACCAAGGTGGATTCCATACAATGTTGACATTTGTACTTTTTACCTCTGGAAGCTCACCTAAAGCTGTATTCACTTGATCAACAATAACAGGTCCTAGCGGACAACCCATAGAAGTTAATGTCATTGTAACAGTTGCTACACCTTCTTCATCTAACTCTACATCATATACTAAACCTAAGTTGACGATATCAATACCAAGCTCAGGGTCAATTACATTTTCTAATGCACCTAACATGCTTTCTTTCATATCTTGATCCATCTGTATTTCTCCTTCCGTCACAGTGTTAACTTAATCATAGCAGATGCATCTTATTATGCCAAATGCTGCGCAAGCCATTCAGTTGCTGCTAACATACCGTCTCGTGACACAGCATGGCCCGCTCTTTTATTTGCTAAGAATTTTAAGTCTTCTGGATTTTGTTCATAGTATTTACGTAAAGATAAATAAAAATTATACGTTTCATTAAAAGGAACGGTTTTATCTAATTCCCCATGCCAAAATAACACAGGTCTTCCTGCGAATTTTTCTGGTGTTAGACTGACATCATATTTAGCAAGAAGCTCATTCGTTTGTTGTATTTCTTCTTCGGACATTGGCAAATTTACACCGCTTTTAGCGAATTGCTGTAATTGATACTCCGCTAATTTAAGAAACCCTGGCGCACCCATACATACTGCTGCTGTATTAATCCAGTCATAACGCTTTAAACAGCCTGATGTTACAATTCCACCCATCGAGGTACCAGCAACGCCAATTTTATCATTCAGTAATAATTTTTTATTCTTTAATTCATTATATAATTGTTCAACTTCATGAATAGAATTTAAAACAATATCCCAAAAATGTAAGCTCATTTTCATCTCAGATAGACCTTCACTACGGTCGCCATGTAATTTTGCATCTGGTAATAGGACACGCACCCCCCTGCCTACTAATTGGTATGCATAATGTAAGTTATGTTCTTTTGCACTCATAAAGCCATGTAAAAAAATCACTACCGGGGTTTCTTCATTCATACTTTCCGTATGTATATGTAATAAAGGAATATTTCCCCACAATTCTTTTTCAACAATCATCTTTGTCACTCCCAATTTTTGTCTCATCTTTATGTTAGCAAACTTTTCTCACTGTGACAAAATTTTGACGAATGGATGACAAAGAGATACTATTCAAATTATAGGAAAGGGGCAATAAGCTATGAAACCGCATTTAATCGTTTTGGACTTAGATGGTACGTTATTAACGGACCAACAACAAATTTCAGCAAAAACTAAAAAAACATTATTGCAGGCAAAAGAACAAGGCCATCAAGTGATGATTGCTACAGGTCGTCCTTATCGTGCGAGTGATATTTACTATCACGAGCTTGGCCTTACAACGCCCATCGTGAATTTTAATGGTGCTTACGTCCACCACCCAAAAAATGCTGCTTGGCAAACTATGCATACTCCTATTGATTTAGGCGTAGTGCATGATGTCGTCGATTCCATTAAGAGCTATGAATACGAAAATATCATTGCTGAGATTAAGGACGATATTTATGTGCATACAGAAGATGAACGGATATTAAATATTTTTAATATGGGGAATCCAAAAATTACTCTTGGGGATCTCTATACTCATTTACTTGATGACCCAACAAGTTTACTAATTCAAGCGAATGATGTAAATTCCACGATTATTCGTGATCATTTACAGGCTGTTCATGCAGAGGTCATCGAACATCGTCGTTGGGGTGCACCGCTTCACATTATTGAAATTGTTCGCCGTGGCTTAAATAAAGCAGTAGGAATCGCTCATGTAGCAAAAGATTTAGGAATCCCACGCGAGCGTATTATTGCATTCGGTGATGAAGATAACGATTTAGAAATGATCGATTATGCAGGCATCGGTGTAGCAATGGGCAATGGCATTCCTGCATTAAAAAATATTGCCAATGAAATTACTACAACCAATAATGACGATGGCATCGCTAAAATACTCATCGATCGCTTGAAATTAACCTAGTTAAGTAGTAATTTGAAAATAAATACCCTATTTTTTTCTGTTTAACTTTATTCAAGAGTACTCTTTATTCGATGAGTACTTATTGAATAAAGTTAAACATCCTATGTTGCAATTATACTGAAACTCGATATGATAATATATCTATATAATATTTCATTCGAAATAGTTTTGAGAAACATAGAGTGGAAAGTGAAAGCTCGACACTTGTTCACCTGTTATGTAGTATAGGTATTTGAAAACTTCTCATATAGAATATTAAATTAGGGGGACAAATGATGAAAATTTTTACTGATAGTGGATGCGATTTACCAAAGTCTTACTATGAAGAAAACAATGTTGAACTTCTTCCACTACGCGTGCAATTGAACAATAATGAATATGATGATGTCGTTTCAATTGATTCCAAAGAAATTTACGATGCTATTCGTCAAGGTGCTCACCCAAAAACATCCCAAGTATCACCAGAGATTTTTCTCAACCATTTCGAAAATCTAGCAAAGAATGAAGAGGAAGGGATTTATATTGCCTTTTCATCGGAATTATCAGGCACCTATAATACGGCGGTCATGATTCGCAATCAAGTGCAGGAGCAATATCCCTCCCTTAAATTAGCTATTATCGATTCTAAATGTGCTTCACTTGGTTTTGGCCTAGTAGTCGAAGAAGCGGTTCGACTTCGAAATACAGGTGCTTCATTGGAAGAAATCGAAGCAAAAATCACAGCTCTTACCCCACAAATGGAACACTTATTTACGGTTGAGGATTTAGATTATCTTGCTAAAGGTGGGCGTGTATCAAAGGCAAGCGCATTTCTTGGAGGGCTCCTAAGCATTAAACCAATTTTAAATGTAGAGGACGGTAAGCTTGTGCCGATTGAAAAATCTCGCGGGCGCAAAAAAGCCATCGCTCGCATGTTAGATTTAATGCAAGAACGCGGCGATGATTTTTCCGATAAAATTGTTGGTATTAGTCATAGTGATGATGTGGACTTTGCCAACGAAGTAAAGGCTTCTATCCAAAAAAGATTTTCACCAAAAGCCATTCAAGTAACAATGATTGGCTCAGCAATCGGCTCACACGTTGGACCAGGAACAATTGCGATCTTCTTTACAAATAAAAGCTATCAAGCTTAACAAAAACCCCCTCCGCACTAAAAAGTGTTGAGGGGGTCTATCATTTTATTTTGTAGTAACTACCTGTAAATGAAGCACCCTTTATGATTGAGCATCTTGCTCATTACGGCGTACTTTACCTCGTCTAATAATAACAACTACAAATGCTATGAATATAACCCATACTAATCCTAGTGCTACCATATAAGGTACATTTAATCCTTCATCATCTCTAACTTGATAAATCTCTACCATTTCACGATTTAAAATAACCGGATACACGTCTTTTTCATTAATACGGACTTTTTCTTGATGGATAATACCATTTAACATTTTACCTTCCCCAAGCTGAGCAGGTGTTAAATCAACGCGTTGTGTTTTACTAGTGTTGTTAACCATAATGACCCATTTTTCTTTATCGGATGTACGTGTAAATACAAGCAGGCCATTTTCATTTGTAATAACGTCAAAATCACCGTTGCGTAATGTCTCAGATTTATTACGTAACGATTGAACATTTTTAATATATTCGATTAATTCATCATCTGTTTTAAAGTTGAAAATTTGGTGTGTATCTGGCTTTGTTTCCCCGTTCATCGCAATTTCTGTACCATATTGCACAACTGGAATTCCTGGCATCATAAATAAAGCACCCATCGCCATTTTCAAACGCGTTGGTGGGAACATATTTTCTGTTGCAGAATCAAATGTGAAACGACGCGTTTCTAGGGAATCGACCATAATCTGAGTTGGCTTTTCACCCGTAAAAGGTTCGATCAACTTAGAAGAATCCATATCAACATTTTTAAATATATTACGATAAATATCAGCCGTAGCCGGTGAAATACTTGCATCAAAGTTTGCATCACTTTCTTCATTCGAAATGACATAGAGCGATTTTTTCGAATCTTTTAATGCTTTAATCACTTCATTGATAAATCCTGTATCAATCCCAGCAATATTTGTTAAACGCAGCCCACCAACATTATATGTAGAGACAAAATCTGTTGCTGATTTAATAAGTGCTTCTTGTACATCTTTGTTTGTTAAGTCCCACTGTACTTGTCCATTATTTGTCGAAGCAATCCAATCCTTTTTCGCTGGATCTTTTGCCCACTCATGACTCGGACTTACGTTGTTTAGTGGGAAATCAACCATGATCGATACATTTTTAGCTTTATAGGCCTCAATGACACTTTGGAATTCCTCAGATGTACCAAAATGACGCTCAATTGTAGAGTAGCTCGTCGGCATCGATCCATCATATTTCTCAGTGGCAAAAATCGGACCAATAGAAACGATTGTAAAGCCCATCTCTCCGATAAATTTTAGTTTTTCCTGTAAGCCTACAAAATCGCCTCCTGCAAACTTAGTAGGGTCTTGCGTATTTGTATCAAAATCGTTAGTGCCCGAACCATTAAAGAAACGGTCAACGAGTAAATCATAGATGCTTTCTTCTGCAATTGTTCTTGTCGATGCCTCATCAGCATACGCAATTGGTGTAGCACTCACTAATGAAGTTGCT
This sequence comes from Lysinibacillus sp. NPDC095746, assembly GCF_044763535.1. Classification (NCBI taxonomy): domain Bacteria; kingdom Bacillati; phylum Bacillota; class Bacilli; order Caryophanales; family Bacillaceae; genus Lysinibacillus; species Lysinibacillus sp. NPDC095746. The sequence continues at coordinate 14,513 of NZ_JBIWGL010000033.1, read as the reverse complement.
AGTAAAAGCGATGCAGCTGTTGCACTTATCCACTTCTTGAATTTCACTTTTAATCCCTCTCTTTCAAACCAATCCATCGTCATTTTACCAAATAAAATAGGCACGTCGCTATCATTTAAAAATATTTTCCGAAAATGCAAAATTAATTACGACAAAAAGGTGTCAACTTTTACTATCAATTCATTCGGTAGCTTGGGCCGGCGACCCGAGCAGTTTTTCGAGTTACCTGAGCACTTCTTCGGCTAACCTGATAGTTTTCTGACCTCCCCAAGCGCTACTACCTAAACAATTTCATCTTCTCTCCAAAATAAAAAGCCGTGAAGCGAAATCTTCACGACCTTTCCAAATAATTATGCTAAGAAATTTTGCCCTATTGGCAGTTTGAAGCCTAAATACAATGTAATGAATAAGAATACTGCAAATAAAATCCAAAACAGACCATTTGGTTTATTTTTCTTTTTACGAACTAATACCATTTCCATCATACCAATAACTAAAATACCGCCTAAGAATTTAAAGCCGTAGAGCATACCCATATTATAATCCATGCCTTTAATGAATAGTGCGCCACCAGTAATGATAATTAAAATGTAGAATAAACGTAATGTCATATGTAAGCCTTTTGACTGCTTGCCCATTAATGCCGCAATTAAAAAGATTACGATTGCAACTACCCAAGTAGTAATATGCAAATGCGTTTGGCTAGTTAAGAAATTCATTATTTTCCCACCTCATATTCTTTTTTCTATCAAACTCTATCCTACCATGTGATGGAAAGGGTTTCAAACATTACAATAGTGTTCATGTAATATAAAACAATTACGCCGAGGCATAATTGTGCTGTCGCTACAGATCAACAATGCCGAAAAGAAGTTAAAAATCCGCGGAGGTAAACTCACGCGGATTTAGAATATTATTCAAAATGATTTACTAAAGTACCGATGCCCTGGATAGACACTTTCACTGTATCCCCAGCTTTTAAAAATTGTGGCGGATTCATGCCTTTGCCTACACCTGCTGGAGTACCCGTTAAAATAACATCACCTGGCTCTAATGTTACATGCTGAGATAAAATCGATACTAATGATTCTACAGTGAACATCATATCTTTTGTTGAGCCGTTTTGACGCACTTCATCGTTCACTTTTGTTACCACTGTTAAATCTTGTGGATTCGGAATTTCATCTTTTGTTACAAGGTAAGGTCCAAGTGGACAAGTTCCCTCCAAGCTTTTTCCTAAGAAGAATTGCTTATGTTTTTCTTGTAAATCACGAGCTGTTATATCATTGGCAATCGTGTAGCCAAATACATAATCATAGGCTAAGTTTTTCGGAATATTTTTACCTCGTTTACCAATGACAACTGCTAATTCGCCTTCATAATCCATTTTCGATGAAAGATCAGCATGAATAGAAATTGTTTGGCCATCAGCTGCAATAGCAGTCGGAGATTTTGTAAATACCATTAAGTCTATTGGAGCTGCCTCGGCCCCCATTTCTTTAGCATGTTCATCATAGTTTTTCCCAATACACATAATGTTTTTTGGTGTACGTGGAATCGGTGATAACCACTCAATCACTGTAAATTCACGTTTGAAACTTTCTGCACGGTCTGATTTTTCAGCGGCTTCTACTAATTTACGAATCTGTTCAACAAAATCAAAGCCTAGAGCAATGCCATCTACAATTGAACTTGAAAAAGAAGGGAGAACTTGAAGTTCATTTTGAATAGCGAGTACATCCCATACCGCTTCTTCTTTTTTTACTTTTGGTCCAAAACTTACATGTCCACCTAATTTAAACGATAAAATTTTCATGATTTTCAGAGCTCCTTCTTTTTTCTACATAATACAACAATATTATAGGAATTGCCTTACTTTTGCGACAATTATTTTTATTCCTATTAAATCGTGGGCTCATCACCATAACGTGGGTTGATTTCCGTTCCGGATGGGCGCTTTCCTGGGGGCGTCCGATGAGCCGCTTCACTCGCGTTGCTCGCTCCAGGGTCTCATCTGTGACGCTGATCCCCAAGGAGTCGCCCATCCTCCACTACAATCAACTTATATACATAACATACGTTTTAACAAATGCTATCCCAACTTTTAATAATGAGCCAAGTCACGATTAATTATTCTTATTATACAAGACGTATTCATTAACTATATGTTGCCGACACGCTGAATACAATTAACTTACTTTAGTTTTCGCTTTATATGTTAACTTGCGCCATAAAGCCTCTAACGGGCCTTGTTGCCATTTCGCTAAGCAAATTTCTGCCACAATCATTTGGACAATAATAATACCGACTGCAATTAACACACCTGTTGCGACGCTCACTTTTCCATACCAGCCAAATCCAAATTGATAAAATAAACCTGTTCCAATGATTGATTGAAGTATGTACATCGTTAATGACATACGCCCTATTTTTGCAAAAGGACTAAGCAGCTTTGGTATAACTGGAAGTAAACAAAGTAAAACAATGAGCCCTGTATAGCCAACTGCTAAAATTGGACCACCTATATATACTTTCAAGTAGTCTAGCAAATAAGTACGCGTAAACATGACTGGTAAGCTCTTAATAAAAATGCCAACTGCTAATCCAGCTATTGCTAATGCTAGCCAAAGCCATTTTAGCTCCTTTGCTCGTTCCACTAAATGCCATTTAGATGCCGCGGCACCCATTAACATAAATGGTAAAATTGTAAATAACGCTACAAACCACATGCCGATCCCCGCCTGAACAGATAAATCGGTTAAACGTTGCATAAATGCATCCATCCAACTGCCCGTTCCGTAAGAAGTTATCGCCTGCTCTACCGAAGTAATATCTAAATACTCATCAATTTTCATATTAAAATTAATATATCCTACAATGAATAACATAGAAACTTGCATAACGCCGTTAATCACAATACCTATTGACAATAACCAAATAGGGTGAAGACGTAGTAAAAGCAATAAAAAAATGCCGCAAAATGCATACATCATCAAAATGTCGCCCCACCAAATGAGCACAGCATGGAGCAAACCAAATACAAATAATACAGAAAGTCTTCGCAGTCCTATTGCATAAAAATTTTGTTCACGACTTTGCGCTTTCTGCCACTGCATAGCAAGCCCATAGCCAAATAACATGGCAAACAGCGGATAAAAGCTACTTTGTACATAAATATCTAAATTTTGCTGCCACACTATATCAGATGGTGTAGTAAACCATGATGCCAAATCAATATATGGCATCGGCAAATAATAGGCAAACATATTAACGAGTAAAATGCCTAGTAAGCTAATACCTCGCAAAATATCTAATGTTGCGACGCGCTCCTGCAACATTGTCGGTTTTAACTCCACAAAATAGCCTCCTCTATGTATACGGCGAAAACAGAGCTCTCTAACATTCATTCCTTTATATGAAATTATATTAGATTGCCCTGTTACACCTGTTCACTTATGCATGTAAAGCCCGTTCAATATCGAATAAATATAGAACTTTATCACTCACTTTGATATGAAGGATAGATTCAATCGCCTCACTATAAACTCTCAGCTGAACGCCATATCGGCCTAAAAGTTCCTTTGTTAGGGCTGGCTCCTCAGCAAAATGTGATTGAATGCGATCTGTTTTATAATCAAGCAAAATCCATTCACCATTCTCATCCTCAAATAAGCAATCAATAATCCCTTGCACAATTTGAGCGTCGCCATCTTCATCTACTCTACTAATCGTAAATGGCAGTTCTCTTCGGATTGTTTTTGCTTTTTTAAAGCGTTGTCCAATATCTGTTGCAAAGAAATTATATATTTTTTTCCATGGGACAATCTTCCCCTCCGCCTCGGTCAGAAGCTGTCTTGCCACTAAATTAGCGACAAAGTCTTTAACCTCCTGAACATCCGTAAAGCCGTTTTGAGGTACATGTTGCATGACTGTATGGACTGCTGTTCCTATTTCTGCACCTGTTAGCTGTTTGTCCTGTAAAAAGGTTGGACGGGGCGCAATAGTCGTCGTTTTTTGCTTAGAAGGTACTGAAAAGTAATATTCAGGCTCCTCCTGTCGCTGTAAATTTTCTAAACGCTTTATTTCACTTACAGATGTTTTTGAGCGTTTTTGTGTTGATGTCTGAAATGCATAATGTGCTTGAAAACGCTTCGTAATTTCCGACAGCAATGCTTCGTCCTCTGGCGTTTCTAGCAATGGCTGTACCTCATCCTCTAACGCCTGTATGTCATACGCAAAATGGCTTGTTTCAACAGCTCTTATCCACCAATGCGATATGTCTTCAGATGCCTTATAGGAAGAAGAAGCAATTTTTGCAAAATCTGCATGTCTCGCAACTGCAGGCCCAAGCCAATCAAAGTAGCTATTAGCCCGCGCGCGTAAATACTCTTGTAATGGGGCATTCACAGGTAAACTTTGAGCATCCTGCCAGTTTTCGAGCGTCTTACGCCAATTTTTTACGGAGCCTACTAAAATAAGTCGCTCCTTCGCACGTGTCATCGCTACGTATAATACACGCATTTCCTCAGCCCGCATTTCAAGCTCCTTTTTCTCCTTTAGCGCTAAAAATGGTAGCGATGTATACGTAATACGATTTTCTGGATCAATTGCCTTCACGGCAAGGCCAAAATCTTGATCGAATAAATATGGATTGTGGAAATCCATTTTATTAAACGGTCTCCCCATCCCTGCAACAAAGACAACAGGGTATTCCAAACCTTTTGAAGAGTGGATCGTAACAAGACGTACAACATCATCCTTTTCTCCAATCGATTTAGCTGTTCCTAAATCATCTCCACGCGTACGCATACGATCAATAAAACGTAAAAAGCGAAATAGTCCTCGAAAGGCTGTTTTCTCATACATTAAAGCACGGTCATGTAAAATGCGTAAGTTGGCCTGACGTTGCTTACCATTTGGCATAGCACCAACCATCTCATAATAATGCGTGTCTAAATAAATTTTCCAAATTAAATCTGACAGTGAACCACGTCGTGCTAAATCTCGCCAGTTTTCAAATGCTAGCATAAATCGTTGAAGCTTGACAAAAGTATCTGAATGCACACCATGCCCATCACTTCGAATAAATTGCCTTAATGCATCATAAAATGGTGCTTTTTTATCTGCTAACCGTATTTTTGCTAGCTCATTTTCTGTTAAGCCAACAAATGGTGCACGTAGCACTGAAGCTAAAGGAATATCCTGATATGGATTATCGACAACCTTTAGTACATTCAGCATAATCATGACTTCAAGCGCATCAAAATATCCTTTAGCGGACTCCGCATAGAGAGGGATTCCCGCAAGCTTAAATTCCTCCACTAAATCTGTTGACCATGTCATTGAACGCATTAAAATCACAATATCACTATATTTTAATGGACGTTCTGTCTTCGTTTTTGTATCGAATACGGTTGTCCCATCCTCCATCATCTGCCGAATACGCTCAATGATAAAACGTGCCTCATACTGTGATTTTTTTAATTCCTCTAGTTCAGAGGCATCGCTTGCAATGTCTTCCGCCTCTTCGTCCAATACCTCTTCTTCAGGAGGATGCATGATGACTAGCTCTACCGGAACTTCTTTATCATCATACGGCGCTGCTGGCTTTAATGAAGCATTTTCATCATAAAGAATTTCCCCTACACGCTCACCCATAATTTGTGCAAATACATAGTTTGTAGCGTTCAACACTTCTTTTCGACTACGAAAATTAGCGTTTAAATCTATACGCATTCCCGTTAAATCTGGGGCCTCTAGAAACTCACTATACTTTCGCATAAAAAGCTTCGGTTCTGCTAAACGGAAACGGTAAATACTTTGCTTCACGTCCCCAACCATGAATAGATTTCCATCTTGCTCACTACCTGTTTTCACAAGCTGCAATATTGTTTCTTGAAGCATATTTGTATCTTGATATTCATCAACAAGTACTTCTTTAAACCGTTGTTTCAAATCTAATGCAACAGGTGAAGACTGTAATTTACCTTCAACTTCTACAGTTAAAATTTGCAATGCGAAATGCTCTAAATCTGAGAAATCAATAATTCCTCGTTCTAATTTTGCCATGCGGAACCGTTCACTAAAAATATTTGTTAATTCGACTAATGTTCCGATCGTCGGACCCATTAATCGTATTTCTTCAAGCAAGCGTGCAGGAGTACGAACAAAATAAGTCTCTTTCAGCTTATTGACAATTTTTTTAGCTGACTCACGTTTTTTCTTGGCAAGCTCTTGTAGCTCTAGATCTACTAAAGCATCCTTTGATACACGCTTTAACGTTGACCATTTCACCGTACCAAAATAATCAAAGAGTTCCTGCCACGTTCCTTCACGACTAATACGAATACCTTCCTGAATCATGGCAAAATCCATTTCTGCGGTTTCAGCATATGGAGCCGGTCCCTCGGGCTGTAACGTAATGGCACGCATTTCAGAAATTAAAACGAATGCCTCCTCAAGACTATGCTTGACTGTTAACTTTACATATTTCGACAGCTCTAAATCATCAATGGTTACGTCCGCTGCTAAGTCATATGTCTCTGGTAGACTACGAAGCCATTTTAGAGGCTCTGCATGTACACGAGACGTATCATATAGCTTGCTTATTAATGTTTCAATAGCTTGATCATCACGATCCGACGTAAAGCTATCAACGAGGTGGTAGATTGCTTGAACCTGTGCCTCATCCTCTGAATCGTAAGCATCTTCTAATACTTCTGCCAATATATCGTCCCTTAGCAACGCAACCTCCGCCTCATTCGCTATACGAAAGCCTGGGTCAATATCTAACATATAGGCATACTGTTTAACGATTGCTAGACAGAAAGAATGCAGCGTTGAAATTTGTGCTTTATTGACAAGGCTTAGCTGGCGTCGTAAATGGTTGGAAGTTGGATTTTCTGCAATAGCCTTTTCAAGCGCCTCCGCCATACGGTGACGCATCTCAGCAGCAGATGCATTTGTAAATGTAACGACAAGTAACTCATCCACATTGATGGGATCCTCTATCGCAACTACCTTTTCAATCATGCGATTAATAAGTACTGCCGTTTTACCAGAGCCTGCCGCAGCCGATACAAGTGTATCCTGGCCGCTTGCATAGATGGCCTTCCATTGGTCGTCAGTCCACGTTACTTCCGCTGGCTTTTCGGGTATTTTTTGTACCAACTTACTTCATCTCCTTCCGAATTTTCTCAACGATATCATTCGGTTTTGCTTGCTGTAACTGACGATAGCTTTGCTTGCCATCAGATGGGTCGAATTGACAAACAGCTGTAAATTGACAGTAATCACATGCTGTTTTTGTTTTAAGTTTATAAGGACTAATGGACGTATCCCCTGCTAAAATTCCATCACCAGCCTCTTGATGCTTGCGCCGTACAAAATGCTGTAGATTTTTCATATCATTAACAGGTACTATACGCGACTGAGATTCTGACGGTGTCCCATCTTTCTTCATATAGACTGGAATAATTTTTGAATGCCCACTCGATTCCTCTAATTGCTCATCCATTGATAAAATGGCCTCCGCATTTTCTGACAAAAGACCTTTCATTTTGTATTGTTTTAAACGGTCTTCTTCAATTTCACTATCACTTAAATCCTTATCAAGCTTTAGCATTGGATTGTGGACATGTACATAAAGAACCCCAGCTGGCTCCACCTCACCTGGTAGCCAATAAGAAGCGTTTTCCATCGCCACATCTAAATACGTTAGTACCTGTAGAGACAAACCATGGTACACCTCATTCAAATCTAAATCACGAGCGGATGATTTATAATCGACGATCCGTAAATAAGAGCGGTCATCAATAGACGCACTATCCACCCTATCAATACGACCTCGCATAAACATTTTTTTACCACCTGTTAAATCTATTTCAAGTGGAGGAAGCTGTTCATTTTGCCCCGGTCCAAATGATGCCTCAATGGCAATTGGCTTAAAATGAGATACATTCGCATGCTGCGTAAGTGCCGTCATTGTTCGCTCGACAATACGAATAAGTTTGCGTTGAATGTAGCGATAACGTGCGCTTGACAGTAAGATTTGATGTGAAAATACCGGCACAATTTGCTCGACAGCTTGGCGTGCTAATTGTTTAATTTGCTGCTTTGTTAAACGTATCCATGATAGTTGCAGACGGTGTGTCTCTTCAGTTATCCATTTCAATGCCTCATGGAATAAATCACCCATTGCAAATGTTTCTAGTCTGTACTCTGCCCGCTCTTCTAGATGAAGTCCATACGTAGTAAAATGAGAGAATGGACAGCGGAAATATTTCTCAATACGAGACACGCTAGATGTTAGCTTTTGACCATATAATTCCTGAGTGATGTGGTTTTCTAATGGCTCTGCTTCATTTTTATGAGTGATCGGATGTAAAACTCGATCATAAATAAGTGCCCAATAAGGGTCCTGTTTATAAAACTTTTGTAAAGCAAGCCACTCTGGCGCTAGTTCTCGACTATGTTCAGCTTGGCGTTTTTGCACCATTAAATGTGCTAAAGCTGTACGTGGATGGCGTAAATACGGTAATGCACTTTCGTCCAATAGTTCAATTGGATCGATTACAACTCGCTCGACCTCGACACCACTCAAAAGGCCTGCCGTTTTATCATTGCCGATAATTTTCTTTATATAGAGCGAAGATAGTAGCGCCTTGCCCTCTTCATCTGCCGTTGGATAGGACATATATAATTTATCGGAAGGTGTCGTTAAAGCTCGATATAGCAAGAAATTTTCCTGCAGTAAACGATTTTTAGATGTTGGCGCCAGTTCATAGCCAATTTGACTAAACCATTCACGTTCGTTATCTGACAGCAATCCCTCATAATCCATACGAGTTGGATAGACTCCATCATTCATTCCTAAAACAAAAGCGACTTTTATATTCGATAAACGAGCTAACTCAACTGTCGCTACCATAACTTCATCTAATGTAGGCGGGATACGTGAAAATTCTAATGTATCAAAGCCCTCATCTAAGATTTTCGCCGCTTCCTCTACGGACATCTCCTGCTCACCAAACATATACACAAACTGATCGAGCACTGCAATCCATTCTTTCCACGCTTGATCATGCTCACTTGCAGCTAATGCATCACCTTGATCAAGTTCACGGTCTTTCATTGCTTGGAGCTTTTCATAAACATTTAAATGCTCAATCAACTCATATAAAGCTGTCGCTACATCTCTACCGGTTGTCGCCACTTCCAGCTTGTCCTGTAATGATTTAAGCGGCTGACGAATTTCGTCGCGAATAGCCTCGATTTCTGCCTGCATGGCACGTTCTTCATCCGTCTGCACTCGTGAATAGAATTCTAGTCCACGATACTTTTTGAAAAACCATCGAGCTTCTTCAAACCAGCGCTCCCCAAAGACGCCATGTGCTAAACAGTAGTTTTCCAATCGATCGGCTCGCTCACGCCAAACATTTAATTCAGCATGTAACGGGAAAAATAGATCTGTTTTCACACTCCGAAAAACTGGTTCATACTTCCAATTGGAAGTAATAACCTCTAAAGCAGATCGACTAAGTTCAATTAAAGGGTGATGCAACATCGTCTTTTTCGAATTCGTAAAAATAGGAATTTCATATTGTTGGAAAATTGTTGTGATGAGCGGGTCATAGACTTCTGCTTGTCTATAAAGAAGTACTATATCTTGATAACGATACCCGTTCTCTCTCGTCAACTTTGTTATTTCCCGGGCAATGGCATGTATCTCCGCACGTCGATTAGATGCTTCTAGCACCATAACATCACCTGAAGTTTCTTTCGTTTGAGGCACCATATCAGCAAAGCGTGCTTCCATATGCTGTAAATCACTAGACTGGAAACGATACGTATGATAGAAGTGCAATGGTGCTTCAACTTCAATGCCTTCTTCATATGCAATATCGTGTAAACGTTGGTTCGTAGAAGCGGCTTCATGGAATAAAGATTGCTCATCATAAACTTCATCGATATGGTCAAAGGGAAGAACTACCGTTACCTGTTTTGTCACCTTTAATAACTCTTTTACAAGTTCTAATTCTCTTACCGTAAATGCTGTAAAACCATCTATATAAATTGACGCCTGCTTCATCGTCTCGGAGTATTTTAGTTGCTCGGTTAAAATCGGATAATACCCCTCACTATCGACATATGTCGTGCCAAGTCGTTCCTCCAAAGCTTGCAAAACTACTTGTAAATCATTCGTCTTCGCTTGCAATGTATTTGGCGCATCAATGGCCTGCAAAGACGCGGTCACTTCAGCTAACACCGAACTATTTACACTATAACGACTAAACTCTCGTAATAGCGTTTCAATTTCCTCCGTAAAGCCTCGTTTCCCAGCTGCTTGTCGAAATAATGAAAACTCACTTTTTTGTTCCTCTAAAAGTTTGCGAATAAGCATTCGATAGCCATAGCCATTTACTTCTTTTCGAGCAATACCGCCCGTTTCCTGTAATACTAACCATGCTAATCGTTTAAATGTCATGACCTGCGCACGGATTAAGCCTTTCAAGTCATGCTTATTCGTCAGCTCATACTCCGTTGAATAAGACATTTGGTCAGGTACAATCACAAAAATTGGATGACCTAACGGATCTGTTTTTAGTTGCTCGACAATCTCTTGATGAATAAACGTTGATTTACCCGTTCCTGAACGTCCTGATACAATACGCAATGTCATGTCCTTTTCTCCTCCTGTTAATTTAATAATCTATATCAATTATGCCTCGACATAATTGCGTCCGGAATCGGCTTTGTGCTTAGGCCTGCAGGATGCAGGTCAATTAGCCGTTATTGCAAAGATGCGATGATTTTAGGCTAACATCCTTTATTAACTCCTTTCCGATTACCGTGACATCCGCCGGAGGCTTTAACTTCTTTTCTGTGGATGTTTGTACTTAAACCCGAATTCATTACAACACCTATAGAGATGGGAGATTACACGGGCTTTGCTGGTCTACCTGAGCAGTTTTTGCATGGATCCGATTACGTTGATGGTTCCCCCGAGCTTTTTGCTTCTCTATCTTTACATTTTACTATTTTATCTAAACGCTGCTCCACGTTTCTCGAACATCGCCTTACCTTTATGAATGAAGATAAAAAACCCCTTCTCTCATTTTACATGATAAAAGGGGTAAGATGTGCATATTCAACTTTCAACGTTGATGATTTTTCGTCAATTTTCTTGCATGTTTTAAGTCTCTTTCTACCCGTGCATTTAATCGTTTCTCCATAAACTTGCCAACCCACCAAAGCAAGATAATCGCAACAGCTGCAATAATCAGTCTAACAGGGCTCGTTAGGAGTGACTTTAAATCGTAACCAAGTACGCTCATTCCTAAAATCATAACGAACTTTCCAGCCAATAACACCACAAAATAAAACTTTTTATGAATATGAGATAGCCCCGCCACAATGTTTACAATGATTGAGGGGGTAAAAGGAAAACAAAGTAACACGAACAGAGGACTAATACCATTCATATCTACCCATTTAATTAGCTTCTCTACTTTTTTACTGCCTGTTACAAATCGAAGCTTTGGATGCTTGCCAAAATGTCGGACAAGCAAAAATACCGCATATGAACCCGCTACTGATCCTATCCAGGATAATAAAAAACCTAACCATAAACCAAATGCGCTCGCATTTGCGACAACGAACACGACCAAAGGTAAAAATGGAAAAAACGCCTCTATAAACGTTAAAAACAAACCAATAACCGGGCCAAGCGTTCGATATTGTGCCGCAATTTGCTCAATATTATCTACAGTAAACCATTCACTCAAAATTGACACCTCTATTTATATTGCAAAATTAAATGTAAAATCGTTAACTTTTCCGAAGTATTTTTATACTCATGTGGTTGATGTCCTGAGAATACTAGTGTATCCCCTTCTTCTAGTAATTCATGCATCTCCCCAGCAGAAATATTGGCCAGCCCTTGGATTACAGTCACAGTTTCCTCTACCCCTTCTGTGTGGGCTTCACTTCTACTGAAAGCACCAGGCTCCATTTCAATCCTATAAAGTTCCCAGCCACGATCTGGATTATAAGGAATAATGGAATACACACGATACCGCCCCTCATCTTCATCTACACGCGGCGCATCCTTACTACTATATTTCATGAAGTGAGCTGTTGGTGCTTGTAATAATGAAGAAAATGAAGTACGCATTCCCGCAGCAATTTTCCAAATCGTTGATACTGTAGGATTTGCCTCCCCTTTTTCAATTTGGGCCAGTTGGGCTTTACTTACCCCTGTAGCTTTGGCAACATCATCTAAGCTTAATTGACGTTGTTGCCGGATCTTCTTTAATTGAAATGCCAAATTCCGACTCATTTGCTCCATTTTTATTCACCAATTTCCCTTGTTTATTTTATCAGACATATGTATACTTTAATAACCACATCAAACTATTAGACTATTCTATTTTTAGTATACATGGAAATTTTTAAGAAAGGACGATTTCTTTATGACAAGTACAACCGATTTTCAGAATGAAACAGCAAACATGCCAGACGATAGCTTTTTACAAGGTGTTAAAGATTGTGTTCCCACTTTACTCGGTTATATAAGCATAGGACTCGCTTTCGGTGTTGTAGGTTCCGCTTCTGGGTTATCTCTATTCGAAATTGCACTATTAACTATACTCATCTATGCAGGCTCCGCACAATTTATCTTTTGTGCACTTCTTTTAACAAATAGCCCTGCTTCTGCTATTATTGTAACCATTTTTGTTGTAAATCTACGCCATTTATTAATGAGTTTAACATTAGCCCCGCACTTTACACGCTATTCCATGCTAAGAAATGTTGGTTTCGGCACATTATTAACGGACGAAACATTTGGCGTTGCTGTTACAAAGCAAATGCAAAGCGGGAAATTACATGGTAAATGGATGGATGGGCTGAACATAACTGCTTACTCATTTTGGATTCTTTCTTGTGTAACCGGCGCATATTTAGGACAGTGGGTAGCAACTCCTGAAAAATGGGGCTTAGATTTCGCATTGGTAGCTATGTTTGTGGCACTTCTTGTTCTCCAACTTAACAGTGTAGGTAAAAGTAAAATAATGCATTATCTTATGTTAATCGGCTATATGGTTGTCATTATGTATGGTCTTTCTTATATTGTGCCCTCCCATGTGGCTGTTCTTCTTTCAACAGTTATTGTAGCAACTATAGGGGTGGTGACAGATAAATGACGACAACTACTACTATGGTATGGCTCATCATTGGCTGTGCACTTGTCACCTGGCTACCACGTATTATTCCTTTTATTTTCGTTCGAAATGTAAAACTACCTGAGGTTGTATTAAAATGGCTAAGCTTTATCCCAGTTTGTATTTTGAGTGCTCTTGTTATCGAAAACTTATTGGATACAGAAAGCGGAAAAATTGTGACATTAAATTGGCCCGTTTTGATCACCTTTGTACCAACGCTTATAATTGCAATTGTTACCAAAAGCTTATCTGTTACAGTTTTAGCGGGGGTTATCATTATGGCAGCCGTAAGATTCTTCATGTAAAAAGGTCAGTCTTAAAAGTGAGAAAGTAATATGTACCCTTTGTAAAGGACATTTTAAAAAAGGTTAGGCAACTTTCTGAAGCTGCTGTCTGTATTTTGCAGGCGGCAGCTTATTTAAATTCCATTGCCCTCGATAATGATTGTAGTAAATCATATAACTCTTAATTTCTTTCTTTACTTCTTCTAACGTTTCACATGCTCTAATTGTTGTTTCATCTTTAAAATGTCCAAAGAATGATTCTTGTGGCGCATTATCCCAACAATTTCCTCGACGTGACATGGACTGCCCCAAGCCAATTTTCTTTACTAAGGCTTGGAATTTTGGATTCGTATAGTGGAAACCTTGATCCGAATGGATAAAGGCATCTTCCCTTAAATGGCGATGCTTCTTCAATTTATGTAACGTGTTGAGCGCAATTTCTATACTCAACGTAGAAGATACTTCATAAGCTAAAATTTCATTTGTTTCAGCGTCTTTTATCGTTGATAAATAAGCACGTTTACCACCGCCATATGTTAAATATGTGATATCGGTTAGTAATACTTTTCCTGCTACACCTTGCTTGAAGTTACGGTCTAAATTGTTAGGACATGTGCGATGTTCCTTTGTTGCTTTTGCCATACGACGTGCTGGATTCGCTTTTCGAATAGGGCAGACAATATTAAATTTCTTCATAATGCGACGAATACGCTTAAGGTTGTAGGTAATTTCATATTGGTTTTCGAGTGTCATTTTTATTTGACGTGCACCTTTCTTTCGTCCTCGGAAATGAAAAGCCTTTAAAATAACCTCTTTTACCACTTCATCTTCTTCATTCTGTTTTTGACGAGTTAAGACAGCTTCTTCACTAAAATAGCGATAGTAGCCTGAGCGTGAAACATTTGCGATTTCACAAAGATATCTTACCATTCGTTTTAATTGATATTTTTCAATAATTTGATGGATTAATTCAAATTTTTGTGCAGTACTTATTTTGATTTCTTCC
>NZ_JBIWGL010000032.1:0-53226 GCF_044763535.1 Lysinibacillus sp. NPDC095746 | reverse complement strand
GAATGTTTGTGTGGTAACTACATTTTACACGAGGTCGTTATGGGCTTCCTTTATATTGACTTCTGGGTGTTGCACTTAATATTACAATCCGTCTTAACAAAATAAAGAGCCGCATTAATATGCGACTCTTCATCTATACTTTATTAATTCCCCTGACTTAGATCTTTATGACCGAACTTTGCTAAAAAAGGGATATGTTTAGTTAGTTTGTTATAGATTTTAAATAGAACTTGTACAACCGGCTCCAATACTTTGGAGAACTTGATAATGACTAAACTTGCCCCAAATGACAGAAGGGCTCCACCAATCACGTCAGCTGGATAATGTACGCCGACGAAGATACGTGAAATACCTACTAAGATGGCCCATACTAATACAGGATACTTCCACGAGTCTTTTCGTAAAAGTAACGTCCACGCTAGAGCGAATACTAATACTGAATGATCACTTACAAACGAAGAATCATCAGCATGTGGTACTAACTGATGAACATCATATGTAATGAATGGTCGTGGATGATAGTTGAATAGGTGAATGAGTGCGTTTAGACCCAATCCAAGTAAACATGTAAAGACAATGTAAAAAGCTGTATATTGTTTTTCTGTCCTTTTTTCTTTGTTTGCTGTAAACCATAAAAATAACATGAATACGATAACGATATAAGGAACGCTATCAGTGATGAAAATCATCCCCTTATCCAGCAAAGAATAGCGACCAGCTAGATCATTGATCCATTGAAATATTCCATAATTCATTTTTAAATCTCCTTGCTTTTCATTTCTCAGTAAATTAACGTTTTTCAAATATGCGCTACTTCCATTTGAATAACCCTTTCATACATGACGTCATCATAAGCCTCATAGTTTCTTTTATTTACAAAAAAATCCCCATTCATCAACAAACCGCAAAAAAATCAATTTCTTTCCCAAATTCGTTTTTTACAATATTGAATCGCAAACTAGAAAATATTATAGTAAGCTAGCAAAAAACAGCATAAAGATGATAAAATATTTTAATAAAGGGGGCTTTAAATATGGGGAAATTAAGCAAAAGGAATATACTGTGGATTGTGCCGATCGGAATTTTAGGGGTGTTCTGGTATTTTTACGGTCCACAAAAGGACATTACAGATAATGAATATATTACATATGTAAAAAACTATTCATTCGAAAATAGTAGTAAAACAATAGAATCGGGTTTTGCTACCGTTTGTCAAAATCCATACTGGGTGTATTTTGAAACCCAAAAAGGACAGGATGTTGTTGAATTTAAAGGAGACTGTCCAGTCAATAATAAAGCCTCGAAAGTGAATGTTCAATTTTTAGTTGATCGTGATATGACAAATGTGAGGTATGGTGCAATGTTAGTCGATAATACAATGCAAGAGGAAGCGGATCGAGATCAATACCTTCTAGCAATAGTAGGGAAATAAATAGTTAAAAGCTCTCGGTTGACAGCGACCGAGAGCTTCTTTTGATCGAATCGACGGATAGCAGAGCCATACTGACGGATTGAACTACTCAACCAGTGGATAACTACTAACAACAGACTTAAAAAGTAAATTATTTTACAGCTTTCCAAATGGTCCATCTGTCCTTTTCAACTATAAAACTCTCAGTTGAAATCGACTTATCCATATAATTCACTAATTCATTTAATTCTTCATCGTCAAACTCGTGCAAAATACTTCTGCCTGTTCTTTCCCGTAAATCTTTTAACAATTGCTCTTTTTGTTCATACACATTTCTTGTTTCCCATAGCTGTACTTCTTGCACCTCGCTAAACCCAATTGCCTTAAGTGTTTTAATTACTAGCTCACTTCTATGTCTGCGTTTTATTTCTTGCTCTCTTAATTTTGGAAAACGCTCAAAGAAATAGCCCCTAATATGGTGGTCATCACCTTTTAATAAACAATCTTCAGGTGTCCGGTCTTGGATAATGTAAATCCCTTTATCCTCCAAAATTCTATATGCCTCTTGAAAACAAGCTTTTAAATCTTGGATATGATGAATTAAAGCTCTTTCTAGTACTAACTGGAAACTGTCATTGTCTAAGCCTGTAGCCAATGCATTTCCTTGCTTGAAAGTAATATTATCATAGTCTTTACAATTTTCTTTTGCCCCAACGAGCATAGCTTGTGAAAAATCCACACCTATTACAGAAGGTACATTCATATCTGCTAATGCTTTAGCATAAATGCCTCCGCCACAGCCAATATCTGCAGCCTTCGAAGTATGCATGATCGGGACAAGTTCTTTTATTGCTTCGATCCACGAGTGGTCAGCCTGTCGAGTTGTATAAGTAGTTTGATTGTCTTTGTTGTGAAAATCAATGCTCATCTTTATCACTCTTTTCTTGATGGATTTTCTTACTAACATTATTTTACAATCAGTCGAAACATAAGTAAAATCAATGTTAATTATCAATTTCCATAAATTAATCTTATTACCGGAGTTTCCATTTTGATTTTTAAAAGTACTTAAATTTTTTTAGTAGTAGATTGTAGTGCAACAATTGGGATACAGTTCGAAGGTATAAAGAGAGCCTTTTTGTTTAGATGACACAGTTATATTAAAGTGCAAATTCAATAGTTTTAGCTGTTCGCTTCGCTACAGATTTCCCCATAATTCGCTCAACAAGATATAAAGCCATATTAATTCCTGATGAAACCCCTCCAGAAGTTATGAGGTTACTATCATGAATAACTTTGCTTTCTGATACTACTTGAATCTCAGGGTATTTTTCTTGTAAATTTTTTAATGCTAAATGATGAGTAGTTGCTTTTTTGCCGTTTAATAATCCAGTACTGCCCAAAATATACGCACCCGTGCAAACTGAGCATATGTATTCACTATTTTTATGTTTGATAATCCACTCTTTAATTTTTTGGTTTTTAATCATAGATTGAACAGCTCTTAAAGGTCCTCCTGGTATAATTAGAATATCTAGTTCAGGGCTAATGTCAAAACTAAAGTCAGGTTCTACTTTTATTCCTGAATGCGTTTTTATTTGCTCCCCTGTTTCTGAAATGGTAAATATTTCAAATGGTTTCGTAGGTAATAATTCTTTTTTATAAAGAGTTAAGGTTTCCTCGACTTTATTCTTAGTTGTTAGTGCTAATACTTCTGCTG
This sequence comes from Lysinibacillus sp. NPDC095746, assembly GCF_044763535.1. NCBI lineage: Bacteria > Bacillati > Bacillota > Bacilli > Caryophanales > Bacillaceae > Lysinibacillus > Lysinibacillus sp. NPDC095746. The sequence goes on along the minus strand of NZ_JBIWGL010000032.1, from coordinate 50,095 downwards.
GTCCTGTAAAATCTAAAACATCTACATAATCATAAAGTAAAATTCCGACTCTTTTTGATTTCATTTAATACACCCCTTCGTAAAAATCCATCATAATCAGTACTTTAATTGTAACATAATAATCCAATTCACCTTATTTGTTATACCAATTTTGTTATTTAAAGTAAAAATGTTATTAGATTTGTTACGTATCGTGTTGTAGCCAATACATAATAACTCCCAATATAGCGTTTGAGTTATACGCTAACTTTCCTTCAGTGAAGTCCTTTGAAACTCTGCAGCAATTTCATTATGCTGAATTGCTGTTATAAGTATTTTAGTATTACTTCTAATAGTGGTAAAACGTAGTTCCTATAAGGAAGACGCTGTTTCACCAGAAGGATTTTGATCTAATATGAAGGAGGGAGAAGTTTAAGAATCGTTTGAAACAACAAAAAAACTCACGCATTTATTTATTGCATGAGTTTTTTTACTTTTATCTATTCAATATCTACAGACTGGATAATGTTTAGCTCAAGGATTCGAATTTCCTTATTTAGCTTAGCAATGGCTGCTTCTATTTGTTCAAAGCGTTCTAAATAATTTTTACTGGCATTGTGCGTAGGTAGCGTTTCTTTTAACGCTGCCTGCCCCGCATATAAAATTTCAAGTAAATCCAGCTTTTCAAAATAAGCTGTGCTATATTGTATTCCCATTTCACAAAGCCCCTTACTGTTACTTTTTCACCACTAATAAAAATCCTAGCCTTTACTAGCACTATAACCGAAAAAAGCAAATGCAAAACTATATCTTAGTTATCATTTATTAACCAATAAAAGGTATATAACAATACCTTACCTATATTTCCATGGTTAATAGAAAACATACTTATCTATTTTTTAATATAGAATAGACAAATGTATCGTGCGCCTGACCATTTTGATACATATAATCTCGAAGAATTCCTTCCTTTTGAAAGCCCACTTTAGTTAGCAGCTTATTCGAGGCTTCATTTTCTATAAATACAACAGCACCTATACGGGTAAGACCCATATGCTCAAAGCCATACGACACAATTTCGGTAACCGCTTCTTGTGTATATCCTTTTCTCCAATAATCAGGATGAATTTCATAACCGATCTCTGCCCGTCTATGGCTAGGAGACCAAGCGTTATAACCAATTGTGCCGATTATACCTTTTGTTTTCTTTCTTTCAATCCCCCACCTTATCCCTCTTTTTTCAGCAAAGTTCTTTGAAAATAATTTCACTAAACTTTGTGCTTGCTGTAAATCAATAAATGGCTCTTGTCCATAATAGCGAGTGACTTCTTTATGAGAAAAGCAATTAAATACACCTTCCGCATCATCCTGCGTTAATTCTCTTAAAATAAGTCTTGCTGTCTCTAAATTAGGAAACATTCATTCTCCCCCTTTATTATCATCTATTCTCCACACTTCTAGTAAAATCCTTTAAAAACAAAAAAAGCACACCCAATAGAAAGTGCGCTCACTTTGTTAAAGAGATGTTAGCCAAAAATTTGTGCAGCTATAGCAAATAGCGTATTATTTCTAGTCGGCATTTCCTCTGCATGAAGAATCATAACTGGAGGTCTATTTACCTCTGTAAAACCATTTTGCTCTAACCACTTTATCATTTCAGCATGTCCAGATGGTACATCCATTCTTAATTTTCCATGATGGTCTTTCGCTAAAGTATTCATTATGAGACTAGCTGTTATAGAATCAGGTGCTATGATTGTGCCTAACATTAGATTTATCGGACCTTGAATGGACAACCCAAAGCCAATAATATTTGTTTGATGATCTCTCACAACGATACAATGCTTACCTTGTTTTATCCTATTCCGTAAAAAATTACTTCTTTTATCTCCAAAGGCGGCTGCATCTAAGCGGACAATTTCAGCAAAATCACTCTCATTATAATCCTCAATCGTATACTCATTAGAAGCTAAGTTATGTGCACCGCTATATTTGTCAGCCAGATATTTATGCACATAATCTACAGTTGTAAAGCCTAGTTTCTTATATAATGGTTCTCCGTCTTTCGTTGCGACGAGCATAATAGCTGTATGTGGTGAAACACTTTCAATACATTTTTGAGTAACTAATTTCCCTAGGCCTAGTCCTCTGTAATTTGCATGTACAATGACCATCCCTATAGAAGCTAAATTTGTATCATATGTCATAATGGCAGCACTTGAAACAATTTTCCCTTCAGCATTTTTGTGCCCAAATATTTTACCTGACATCATCACCGTTTTAATTTCGGATTCATCATAATCCCACCCGACAGAGTCAGAAAGATCCATTAATCCAGGAATATCATTTGTATCGAATAATACTAACTGTAACTGTTTATGAGATGTAGTCATTTAATCCCCCTACAAGAACGTTTGTTTCTATTTTACGCAGATTTTATAATGTGCACAAGTAATTTTTCGAAAGTTTAGATTTATCATTAAAATTTGGTGATGACCATTTGCATTTTTATTACGTTCATTCGGAGTGAAGACTGGAGCGTAAAAAACACCTATTGACCCAATCGGCTCATCCTATGCCCCCATGAAAGCGCTCTACCGGAATGGAAATGAAACCAACGCTTTCGGTAATTAAACCAAACTATTGAAGTTATTCATAATTTTTCTATTTATGCCTTTTAAAAATAGCAAAAATCTTTATAATTGTAACTAGAACTATGCACTCCTACTTTAAGCATATTAGGTGATTGAAAATGACATCTTATGAACGAATACTTATTATGGTCCCGCCGTTTCCCTAGCTACGTCTACTCTTTTCTAAAGAAGTAGATTTTGCTTGTAGGAGGGCAATAAGTTGAAAAAACATGTAGCACCATCTTTACTATTAATGATTGTTCTTGTAGCTTTTCCACAGATTAGCGAGACAATCTATTCACCATCTCTACCTGATCTTTCAGACGCTTTGAATGCTTCAAATCGCTCTGTACAGTTAACCTTAAGTATTTATTTTATAGGGTTTGCTTTTGGGGTTTTTTATTGGGGATGGATTTCTGATTTTATTGGACGAAGACCGGCCATGCTAGGCGGTTTAATTTTTTATAGTATTGGCAGTTTCATGTGTTTTTATGCAGAAACTATTACTTTTCTATTAGTTAGTAGATTTATACAAGCCTTTGGGGCTGCGACAGGCTCGATAATAACGCAAACCATCTTGCGTGAAAGCGTATCTGGCAGTAAGAGACATGCTATGTTTGCGCAAATTTCTGCGGTGATTGCCTTTACCCCTGCAGTAGGGCCGCTGATTGGTGGCTGGGTCGATCAAGCATTTGGTTTTAGAGCCGTTTTTTTTGTGCTCGTTGCAATGAGTATTTTGTTGTTTATTTACACTTATTTTAGACTTCCAGAAACAACAGATACATCAATGAGAAAAACAATTGCTATTTTCCCAGTTGTAAAACGTATTATTTCATCTCCACGGGTACTTGCCTTTGGATTGCTAATTGGTGGGATAAATGGCGTGCTATTCAGTTACTATGCGGAAGCTCCCTTTATCTTTATTGATTATTTCAATTTATCACCAGGACTTTATGGATTTCTTGGTATAATTGTGGCGCTTGCCTCTATTATTGGTGCCATGATTTCCAAAAGACTCGTCAGCAGCTATCAGCCGGAGAAAGTAATTCATCTCGGTTGCTCTGTGATGACTGTCGGCGCTTTATTGCTACTAATCGTTAGTTCTGTCCCATTGCCTAAAATTGTCTTACTAGTGGGCATTTTAGTAACCATTTTTATTACCTTATTAGGATCAGGAATTGCTCTACCTAATTGCTTAAGCCTTGCACTTGTCAACTTTCAGGACGTTATCGGGACAGCTGGCGCAATTTTCAGCTTAGGCTATTACTTACTTGTAAGCTTAATAACATCAGGTATGAGCTTCCTGCATAATGGTTCGTTGACGATTATGCCACTCTATTTTTTTATCGTATCGATAATACTGTTATTATTCGGAAGAAAGTTTATTGTTTAAAATATTGTAGCGGGAATATATAAACAATAGCACTTCATTTATCGGCCACCCTATTTTTCTATAAGGGTGGCTGCCTCTTTATTGAAAATAATAATTGACGACTTCTTCAGCAGAATGAAAAATAATATTATTTTGGGTTTTATAAATAAACTTTGGTGAAGTACAAGCTTTTTCGAGACTTTTTGCGTACTTTAATGTATCTGTCATTTGCTCAATCATTTCAGAATAGCCATCAAGATTATTGGAGATTTTCGGCATCATTATATCGGAAACATCTAAAACAATGGAAACTTGATCCTCCGCAAAATTATTTAAATTGATGAAAAAGCACTCCTCCAAATCTTTCGAATGCTTGTCAACATTAATAACTGCTTCACTATATTTTGCGATTAGTCCCGTAGATGTTACTGTAATGGTAAATCCTTGTTCCGTTAGTTTTTTATTAATGGCATCTAACAAAGTATTGACTTCCGCATCCATTTTAGGCGTTACAGTTGTCTGGATTAAATGATCACAATTTTGATGAATGGTATCAATTTCTGCCTGATTATCAACGAGTAATTTAAAGTTTGATATCGAGTACATACTAATTCTCCCCTTTATTATAAGTTTGACATTAGTGCGTTTTTTTAGACATTTTTTAGCCATATATTTTAGGCTGTTTTCGAAAAGATTGTTGCTGTTAAAACATAAAAACAGAGTTAATCTACAAGATGTGTAAAATTAACTCTGTTTTTATGTTTGCTATTTCTTAAAGCTAATATTTAAAGCCCCTAAATAAAGAATGTTATTTATTGTTTCGTTTTATCATTAGTTTACGACCCTTGTCTAATGGGTGATTCCCCCGCATATCCACTCGTTGTCTATTCTGATGCGATTACGGGAACTAAAAGGATATAACAAAAGGCTGTCACAACAGCCTTGCTAAACTTAAAGTAGATGTTTAACCATTGTATAATAGCTACTTCCGGGCGGATAATCTTTTATTTCCCCAACAACTTGATAACCTCTCGCTTCATAAAACGTACGTGCTTGAAAGTCATATGTAGTTAATAATGCCTTCGTAGCACCCATTTGCTTGGCTGTTTCTTCAGCTTTGGCCAGTAGCTGTCCACCAATACCTTTTCCACGGTATTCTTTACTAAACCAAAATTTATTGATTTCAACCCAACCCCAATAAACCTCAGCTGTGATGCCGCCTATCCATTGCTGTTGATGATCAGTCACGATAAGGTTTAACGAACGAATAGAACCCTTTTGTCTACTTTCTTTATGATACGGTGAATGTTCATCGTTATACTCTTTTAATTTTGTATTTAAAAACGTAGTAAAGTCATCGTGATTTTCTAATAAAATCTCAATTTGATAATCCATATAAATCCCCCTTCTATATGTATTCTATGCTTTATAACGCTCCATTAGCTTTTCCTGATGCGCTGAAAAAATATCTTCCAGTGAAATATCATATTTATTTGCTATAACAATAATATTCCCTATAACATCTCCAAGCTCCTCTACTAATTCTTGCTTATTTTCTTCGTATGATTGAATTTTTTCATCTGGTCTATCTCTACCAATCTCTAACGCTCGTATAGCTCTCGCCACTTCTCCAGTTTCTTCAGCTAGAAAACCAATACGCGTAAAAATGCTTAAATCAGACCAACCACGAGTATCATAGTAATCCTTTAGCCATTTTTGAAACTCATTTAATTCCATTTCTATTTCCTCCATTTCTTTCCTCTCGAATTTAAATTATACTATAAAAGTGAAACGTGAATCAGGGGACTTTTTCATCCCCCGCTTAAAGTTCATTGCCCGTTATTGCGGAAATATACTTATCAGATATGGAGGAACAATGATGGATAGTATTGCAGTATTTTGCGGATCAAGCATCGGTGCATCAGAAGCATATAAAGAAGGAGCTATTCTTCTAGGAAAAGTATTAGCAAAACGTAATATTACCTTAATTTATGGCGGTGCGAGTGTAGGTGTGATGGGAACAGTTGCAGACACGGTACTTCGTGAAGGCGGCAAGGTGATCGGGGTTATTCCGACATTGTTAGAGGAAAGAGAAATTTCTCATAAGCATTTAACAGAGCTAATTGTCGTCAATTCTATGCATGAACGCAAAAGCAAAATGATGGAACTTGCTGATGGCTTTATCGCTTTACCCGGAGGCCCTGGTACGTTAGAAGAATTTTTTGAAGTATTCACTTGGAATCAAATCGGCCTTCTGCAAAAGCCTTGTGGACTTTTAAATATCAATCATTATTATGATTTACTCATTGGGTTATTTGACCATATGCAAAACGAACAATTTTTACAAGCCCAATATCGAAATGCCCTACTTGTAGATGAAGACGTTGAGGGACTATTAGATAAATGTGCAGCTTATGCTCCCCCTGCAGTTAAAACGTATCAAACGAATAAATAGGATATTGGATTGAATTTAATAAACATTCTTCTCTTACAAAAAACAGCTGAAATCTATGAAATCAGCTGTTTTTCATTTGTCTACGAGATTTAAATAAAATATGATCTTTCTGCACAATGAGCCGTTTATCTCCATATCGACTGAGTACTTCCCTGGAGCGTCCTATAAGCCACTTTGGTTGCGTCGCTTCGCTTTCGCACAGATTTCTCCAGGGTATCATCTGTGACGCTAATCCCAAGGAGTCACTCAGCCTCCACTTCAATCACCAACCCCATAGCATGTATCTATTGGTAACAAATGCTTCCGTTGCTTATGTATATCACAGTCTATAGTGTCTCAATCTTTAATTCCCTAGCCTGTATCATTAATTCACAAAGTGGACAGTCAAATAATACGTGTAATTCAAACCCTGTTTTAGTTTTATAAATTTCATCATATAGCCACCAAGAACCTTCTAATTGTTCTGGAATCGAACATTTCTCTATATCACTAAAAGTTAGTTTTACAATTGTGTCGTACCAACCTACACTTGTTCCAGCTATAATAAGTGTAATTGAAGTTTCAGTGGAGGAGAAAGATAATACTTCTCCATCATGTAATGATTTTGTATGTATTTCAAGAACTTGAGATGGTAGCTGCTGTTTTATTTCTTCAAATTGTTGTAAATACTGTTTACATATATCTCGACTACGACTTTGATAATTTTCATTCCACTCTTCAGCCATTTTTCTTAATTTTTGAGATGGATATTCTGTTTTTAGAGAACCCTTTAAAATATATGGATGAAATGGCGCCGGAAGAAACGTTAATAAATCATTTTTTCGCCATTCCAACTCTGCTTGTAACATTTCAATATAGCTTGTCCCATCTTCGTTTTTCCAATTTAAACTATCTTCCCAATCTTCTTTAGAGTCAGGAAAAGTTAAAAAGCCATAGACTTGCATTTCGCGATACCAATTTTTAGTAAAATATTTCAATTGAAAATCCCCTTCTCTTACTGATCTTATCTTGTTTTTTCTTCTTGATGAAGAAAATGAAAAAACTAAACTATCACGCTCTAACAATGTTCCATCTAAATCAAAAATACGGCTTGAATCATTCATATGCGTCCGTTTTATTTAAAACTCCATTCTACAACTCTTTTCGTTTTTTCACTGCCACTACCGCTATCATGACCATTACTAACTTCATCACCAAAATTAATGCATAAATGCTAAAGGATATGATCGCTGGCAAAAGCACTAACCACCAAGACCATGCGATAACATCCGTGAGCTTTAATACTATAAAGACAATTGTTAATACTTCAGCAATTCCCATATTCATACCACCCATACACCTGATTTTCATCATTCCGAATTTAGCGAAGTCTCAAACTTTATTGTTATACAACTATTTAAGCACTTTACCTACAATATTTGAACTTTTTGAATCATCACCAAAACGTGTGGTTGATTTCTGTTCCGACTGGGTGCTTTGTTGCTGCCGCTTCGCTTTCGCACAGAAAAAACATTTGTTGCTGCCGCTTCGCTTTCGCACAGAAAAAACATTTGTTGCTGCCGCTTCGCTTTCGCACAGAAAACATCCGCTGCGCTGCAGGGTCTCGGGCCAACACGATGTTGGTCACGAAGGCGTTATCACAGGATGTGATGCTTTTAGCCTTCGTTCCTCTATTGCTGATACCCAAGGAGTCGGCCAGTCGGAACGAAGGTCAACTATTTACATAGTAGACGTTTTAACAAAAGTCAGCCACAACTTTTGGTAATGAACCAACTTTTTAACAAAAAAGAAGAACCTTTTCATTTGGTAATTCGTCTAAATATTGGAAACTTCGAGTTCCAGAGTAAATAAAAGGGAGAAATGATTATGAAAAGACCAATTAAAAAAACTTGGATGATTGCATCAGCACTAACAATAGGAATGGCTGTTCTGACGCCACTTCAAGCAGGAGCTACTGCAGTGGAACCAACAAATGGTGTTACTGTTCAAATCGAGCAACAAGTTACAGGAACGATTCAAGGAATCAGTGATGACGGGCTTTTTCTAAAAGGTAGGGATGGTAAAAATTACTATATAAACTTCTATAGATTTTCTGAAGAACAACTAGAAAAAATGAAGCTAGTAGAAGGACAGGAAATCACAGTTGAAGGCAGCGTAGTAGAGGGTTTTTCAGACTTCTATACATTCGAAGTTTATAAAAAAGAATTGCCTAAAGAGGTAACAAATGAAGATTTAACAAAATTAGAAAAAATGTTTAACGAAGCGAAGAAGCTAGAAAAAGAAGCTGACAAAGCATATAAAAATAATGTTGAAGATGCAGAAAAGAAATATCAAGAAATTCATAATATTTATGTAGATATGGGTAAAATTATTAAGCCATATTATTTAGCTACTTGGCATCCTGAACCATTTGAAAAATATCTAGAAAATATCGGCTTTAGTGAAAAAAATATAGTAATAGAAGAAAATGATAATAAACAGCTTAAAGCTATTTATGAAGAATGGATAAAGCTTGAAAAAGATAATCAAGAGGAAAAGGCTAACGAAAAAATGAAAGAGTTTCACAAAATCCTTCAACCGTATTTTGATAAACTTTATCCAACTCCAACATTTGAAGTGTTTATCGAAAGATTTGAGTTAGATATCCCTGCTGAAGATTTAGCAAAACTAAAAAATATTTATGATAATGCTCAAAAAGCAGAAAAAGATGACAATGCTGATGATTCTGTTAAATTATGGGAAGAATTCTATTACATCATTGATCAATTCATAAAGCCTCAAACATTTGAAGAATACATGGCTGACTATGATTTCAAAGTTAGCGAAGCGGATAGCAAGCAATTAAAACAGCTCTATGAAGAAATCTTAAAGCTAAATCTAAAAGAAGACAAAGTAAAAATTGAAGAGAAATGGGCAGCATTTCACGATATTTTAGAACCATATTTCCAAGCAAATAAAGAAATTTTAATTTCACCTTCTAAACTAACAGTTAACGGTCAAGACTATCATCCACAATAGGTAAAGGATGGGGTGTCTCACCAATCAAAGAAGATGATTGGTCGGATTCCCCTTTTTAGACTTAATTCATCTATTTTACCTCTATAGCAGAAATACTTTTGTATCATCTTCCAGAAATATTATATCGTTAAGTCCCCTTCTGTTTCAGTACAGCGAAAACCTATCATCTACCTTTATTAGCTCGGTCTCATCGCGACCCAACCATTTCCCTACTTCTATCGCATCATTAGGTGACTTCTCAAAATTTATTTAAATTTATGGTGAAACAGAAAACGGAACAATTCTTTTATTAGCAATAATTTCTGGTGGTAGAATTTTTATCAATGCCATTCATTATTTATAAGGTTTTTCCAATATGTACCTTAATTTATGTACGATGTTTTAAATTTTTTTAAAAATAATGAACCTTTTTATTTGGAAATACGTCTAAATATTGGAAACGTTAGTTCCAGAGTAAATAAAAGGGAGAATTGATTATGAAAAAACCAATTAAAAAAACTTGGATGATTGCTTCAGCACTAACTATAGGAATGGCTGTACTAACGCCACTTCAGGCAGGAGCTACTGCAGTAGAACCAACAAATGGTGTTACTGTTCAAATCGAACAACAAATTACAGGGACGATTAAAGGCATCTACGGGGATGGGATCGATCTCAAAGGTAGAGATGGTAAAAACTACTATATCAGCTTTTATAAATTTTCGAATGAACAACTTGAAAAAATGAACTTTGTAGAAGGCCAGGAAATCACTGTTGAAGGTAGCGTAGCAGAGGATTATTCAGATTTCTACACATTCGAAGCATTTAAAAAAGAATTGCCTAAAGAGGTAACGAATGAAGAGCTAACAAAATTAGAAAAATTATTTAATGAAAAGAAAAAGCTGCAAAAAGAATTGTCAAATGACATGACAGAAGAAGAAATCGACAAGAAATTTGAAGAAATTGATAAAATATATAAAGAAATGGATAAAATCACAAAACCATATATTTTAGCTAAGTGGCAACCTCAAACATTTGAAGAATATATGGCAGATTTCGAATTTAGTGAAAAAAATATAGTTTTTGAAGAAAATGATAATAAAAAACTTAAAAGTATTTACGAAGAATGGGTAAAACTTGAAAAAGATGGTCAAGAGGAAAAGGCAGTCGAAAAAATGGATGAGTTTTATACAATTCTTCAACCGTATTTTGAAAAACTTTATCCAACTCCAACATTTGAAGTGTTTATCGAAAGATTTGAGTTAGATATCCCTGCTGAAACTTTAGCAAAATTAAAAGATATTTACGATAAGGCTCAAAAAGCAGAAAAAGATGACAATGCTGATTTGTCTGAAAAACTATGGGAAGATTTCTATTACATCATTGATCAATTCAGAACGCCTCCAACATTTGAAGAATACATGGCTGATTATGAATTCAAAATTAGTGAAGCGGATAGCAAGCAATTAAAACAGCTTTATGAAGAAATCTTAAAGTTAGATATAAAAGAAGACAAAGCAAAAATTGAAGAGAAATGGGAAGCATTTAATAATATTTTAGAACCATATTTCATAGCAAATAAAGAAATACTAATTACTGCTTCTAAAGTAACAATTAACGGCCAAGAATATACTCCACAATAAGAAAAAGAATTGAGGTGTCTCAACAATCATTTAGGATGATTGTTGGGATTCCTTTTTTGTTAATTCCACAATAGTATTTCAAGTTTTTTGGATCATCACCAAAACGTGTGGTTGATTTCCGTTCCGACTGTTTACATAGTAGACGTTTTAACAAAAGTCATCCACAACTTTTGGTGATGAATCGGTTTTTTCCAAAGTATGCAATCTTTATAGAAAAAAAATAAGAACTTCCTTTTGCCCATCCTTTGATATAACTCCCCTTCTCTTTTACCTTGTAAATTTTGTCGCAAAAATAAACTATTTAAATAATTCGATAAATTTGGTAACCTTTAAATGGTTAATGCTTATTTAATAAGGGGGGTAAATTGACATTTTATCTATTTAAAACAATTACTCGTTAGGGGACGAATGCCAAAGTCAGTGACTATAGGAGAACAACTACTAGTGGAAGATGGAGCGGTCCGTCTTACAGTGGTTGGCACAAATATACAAAATCAATCGTGGTCCGGATCAAAGGATGAAATAAGTCTTTGTGAAGCAGGAACTAGAAGTAATCGTTTTCAAGAACTAGACGGTGAATTGGTTAATTCCCTATAAAAGCCTGATACTACTATAGTAGAAAAACAAAACGGAACACTTTCTCCAATGTTGAAATAATATATTGGAGGAAGTGTAATTGAGTAGAAAAAATGAGAATACAGCATTTCAATGTGAAAATTGCAATACGATGGTTGAGCCATTAACCAACGGAAGTTTCAGAAATCATTGTCCAAACTGTTTATTTTCAAAACATATGGATCATGCTCCTGGAGATAGAGCAAGTACTTGTAAAGGTTTGATGAGACCAATAGGAGTCGATTATACAGGGAAAAAAGGCTTTCAACTTATCCATCAATGTACAAAATGTCAAAAGATTAGTCGAAATAAAATAGCAGTTGATTCCATTCAAGAGGATCAGATTATCCAATTTATGCAATCAATCGTGTAGTTAAGTAATTAATTATTCAACGACACATTGGAAATTATTCTTCAATGTGTCTTTTATTATTTAAAATACTGTTCATTTACCTCTATAGCAAAAAATAAGAAGAACCTCCTTAGTCCCATCTTCCAGAAATACTATATTATAAGTCCCCTTCTCTTTCTATACAGAGAAAACACTTTTTTCTTATCGCGACTCAACCATTTCTACTTCTAACCCAAATAGGTGGCTTCAAATTGATTTTAATTTCACTTTGTGGTGAAGCAGAAAACAGAATATTTTTTATTAGCAATAATTTCAGGTGAAATTTTATCAACACATTCATTATTTAAAAGATTTCGCCAACAATATGTACCTTGTATTGTTGGTGCTAATTTACTCTCTGACAATACAACAGGCTTTGGTGGTCAAGTTTTAAGTAGCATAATCATCCAGATAAACGCGACAGTAGAAAATGAATTTCACTAATTTCCCGCCATTAAATTAATTATGTATAACAAAAAAATGAATTAAGTGAATAATTAGCAAGCCTATTTGACACATTACATATAGGAGGTGGAAGAGTAATGTCTAAAATAATTGGTGTGGAACAATCATTAACAAACGTTGAAGACGCTTTAAAAGCAAAGGGTTATGAAGTTATCCAACTTCGTACTGAAGAAGATGCAAAAAAATGTGATGCCTGCGTAATCACAGGGCAAGACAGAGATATTATGGGAATTAGTGATCCAATCATGGCAGGACCTGTTATTGACGCTGATGGTCTTTCTGCTGACGAAGTACTTCAACGTGTCGATAAATATTTCCACTAATAAATGACTAGGTGCTGTCGCTATAGCTTTGCTGACTATAGAGCAGCACCTTTTACTATTTATGTGATTAAAGAATGCTCATTAGCCCAGGTCTTTTATAATTTCTATGCTTGGATTCTTACAAATTTTATCTATTCTTTTTCATAAGCTCTTACTGTAAAAAAATCTTGTTGTGCTTTTTTAGAATACTTTCTTTGCATCATTTTAATTCTCTTTTAGCCCCATTGCATCTAACATTGTTGTGAATTTCGCAGAGATTTCATTGAATTCACTATCCTGCAATGAACTGTTAACAATTCCGGCTCCTGCAAATAAAGTAACATCTTCATTATTTATCTCTGCACAACGAATGGCGATAACCCATTCCCCATCACCATTACTGTCCATATAGCCTACCAAACCTGTATATAATCCCCGTTTAAATGGCTCTGTTTCCTGTATAAAGGCTAATGTTTGTTTTTGTGGCTCTCCATATATTGCTGGTGTAGGGTGCAGCAACTCAGCTAAATCCAATGCATTCATAGTATCATTTTTAAGTTTTCCTGTGATGACTGTAGATAAATGAATCATTGTATCTGTATAAAGAATCATTGGCCTTTTATTGAACTCGATATCACTTAAATAAGGATGTAATTTCTCGCACATATAGTCCACTACTATTTTATGTTCATGCAAATCTTTTTCTGAGTTAAGCAATTCTTTTACTAAATCAGCATCTTTCACCTCATTAAAGGTTTGTTTACGTGAACCCGCTAATGGATTGATTGTAACAATATTCCCTTCCTTTTTCACTAGTAACTCTGGACTTGCTCCAATTAAATTTTGTAAGTGGCCCGTTTCAATTGAAAAAATATAACCCTGTTTATTTTTGTGCATCAAGTTTGTTAGCCATGAAGAGATCTGTGGATCACAAAAAACGTGTGCTTGCTAAGAAAAATATTGAGGTAGTTAAATGGGTAAATGTAGACAAACCCTGGGCAAATTGGTAAGGTTATATTACTGCTTTTACAGGTTCAATAAATACTTTATATGAATACAAAACGGGGGTATCTCTAATTTTAAGATACCCTCATTTTAAAATTTTTTTACTTAATACAAATCTTAGAAGAACTCTGTATACAGTTCTGCTCCAAACTCTTATAATAATCCTGTTTATTTTCATATGGGAAAAAGTGACTTCCTGAAAACTCTTTCAAATTAAAAGAATTTGTCGTGACATTTCCCCAATTTTTCATACTACTTGCTGGTGCGTCTGGATCATTAGTTCCGCAATGAGCAACAATCGGACCATGAAATAATTCATTACGATAATCAAAAGACTCATTCAAACGATAATCATTTTTCACCATTGGTAAAATATGTTGTAAAACTCCTTTATTCTCCAATAACTCTTTCGGTGTACCTCCTACTCGTATTAATTCTTTAACTAATTCACTATCATCCATATATGTTTGATAGTCATCAGGGAAATGATCTTGAGGTGCATGGCGACCTGCTACTATTAATAAATTCACTTTTTTCTTATATTTTTCTTCTAGTAAACAGGCTGTTTTAAAAGCAAGAATAGCTCCCATGCTATGACCATAAAAATATATTCGCGTTTGGTTTGTTACTCTGTTAATTGCTTCTGCAATTTGTGGCATCACATGAAGATAATCTGTAATATATTGTTCTTTTATTCTTGTTGATTTACCAGGTAGCTCTATCGGAAATACAGCTAAGTTCTGCTCCCATGTTTTCCAATTTCTAAAGGAGGCGGCACTACCTCCTGCATGATGGAAGCAGAAAAGCTTATTACAATGTTCATAATCTAAGTCGTCCACAAAAGGGAACCATTTTTTAACATCCATCATACCCATTCTTCATCCTCCTTCAAATCCTTCATTCTTAATGGTTCGCGTTCCCGTATGCAAACTTTTTGAGATGGCCCTATTTTTTTACCAATATCATTCCACAATTTACAAGCTGTTAAATAATATTGTGTTGTTTGATTAAAGTAAGAACGACTCCAAATATCTTCATAAAATGTTAGAAGCGAGCGTTCAACGCTTTTAGGCCATACCTTTTTATATAAATCTTCAAAGCTATTGTTTTGTGCTGTAAAAACAATCTCCTCCACTGGATAGCTTAAAAAATTATTGTCTATTCTATTATTTAATATAGCCGATTCGTTTAATGACGAACTCATACACGGCATCCAATGTACTGAACCATGAGGGTCCGGTAAATATAATGTTCCTCTATTCGTTCCCAATGTCACTCTGTGCAATAAATAAATGCTACTTTCTGGATTAGCTAAGTCCATTTGATTGAAAACACGTAACGTCACAGGGGTATCCCGTAATTGTCCAGATAGCATATAAAAAGGATCATGCTCTGTAGGAATATTAACTGGTGTAAGTATACAGGTTTGTAAACTACCAAGGGCTTGCCCTATAATATCTAGCATTGGAAAAAGTACTTGGATACTACAAGCCGCCTCTAAATAAATAATATCACTAACTTCTCTTAATGTTTTCGCGGTTTGTATAAAGGCATGTACAGCATCGACATTTGGATAAAAACTATTTAAGTGATATTTACAATTACCTACTTTCGCACTTTTAATTAACTTTACATAGTCAGCTTCATGAACAGGATGCTCCTGTATAACATGTATGCCTTTCTCTAAAAATGCTTGTGCTATGCTTGTCCCTTCTCCACCTACGATCGTTGATTTAACAACAACGCATGCAACATCCACCTGCTCATTTGTTATAGCTTCTACAGTTGTGTAAAGTGGAACATTCAATGTATTGGCGATTTCTTGCGACTGTTTACTACCCCTAGATAAAATACCTACAAGCTTATAATGAGATGGTAAATTTAAGATTGCTTGCAAATAATACGCACCGAATTTCGTACCACAAACGACTACTCTTAATGGCCTCATAAAATCCCTACCACCAAGCCTGCATGATTTTCTGTCTGTGAAGTAATGATGAATTCCTCTATTACACGCTGTTCATGTAATTCTCGCATGACATTACTTGGATTCAATATGTCGTAAGCCCAATAAACCCTATTTTCCTGAATGATCCCTTCTATGATGGCTTCTACTGATAGCGCACAAATAATGCCACTAATTGTAAAGCTATTTTGACAAAGTAATTGAGCTTGTCGTCGTATCGATTGTCCCTTATATTTCCCAATCATCTCTATGACGAGTGTGTACCATGTTTGTCGAACAGGGTAAAGGATAAGTTTTTCCATCAGATCATCTACAATTTGATGTAAATGTTCAGGCGTATTTTTCATTGCTAATTGTATACACGCCTGTTGCAATAATGAAAAAACAGCTTTATTTGGATAAATATTATGCCAATGTGCTTCAGTTATATGTAGCTTTTTTGCAAGAAGAATTGTTTCATTTGTTAGATAACTTTGAGCATAGACTGTATTTTCCTCACCATTAATTGTCACATTTATTTTTTCTGTCTGTGCTATATCACGTACTATTTTTTCATCCTTATAAAAGGCATTCGCTGTACCAAAACCATAGATGGAGCTAAGCATTATATCAGCTGCTGCGCCTTTACTATATACTTCTTCTCCTCCTACATAACCGCTTATTTTATCTATTTGATCGAATCCTTCTTGAGCTAATATGCGAGGAAGAATCCCCGATAAACCGGGATAACTTCCTGCTGAGAGAATCATTATATTAGTTAGCTCCTGCCGTATAAATTTCTTCTCCAATAAATCTGCCCCAAATGCATCAACATAATGGGCTCCAGCTTTTATGGCAGCTTGCGCCACTCTATCAATAATGCTATACGAGGGGCCTGCACAATTTAACACGATTGTACAACCTGCACAAAATGTCTCTAGCGCTATTTGGTCATATATATCTACCTGCATATATTCCATAAATTTGTCTAATTGAGAATGTTCTTTATGCTCACTTCTACTCCCACAGCGTAGCGGATATTTATCTTTTAAATATCGTACAGCCGCTTGTCCAACAGCCCCATTGTAGCCAATAATTCCTATTTTAAATTGATGGTTCATGGCTTACTCCTTTAAGCAGCAATTGAGCAGTCTCTTTCACATTAGGCTCCTGCAAACACGTAATATGATTACCATTTATAGGAATGATATTTAAATGACCAAATGTAATATCTCTCCAAAATTCTTCGTTTCTTGTACCCATTACTGGTAAAAAGGACGATGTTTTATCAATACAACTAAATGCAACTACGTCTCCCATGAAAGGCTCGGTTCCATACGATACTACACCTTTAAAGCTTTGACAGAAAATTTGATATAGCGTTACCATTCGTTGCTTTTGAAAAGCTGAAATATCACCTTGCAAAGCTGGAACGGTAGTATATAAATCTACTAATCTCTGTTTAGGAGACTTGCCAGCAAGCTTTTGATAACATTGTGCAATTGGTGTAAACTCTCCGGTTAGATTACATAAATCTTCAATTGTAATGGTATTTGCTTCTTTTTTGATTAAATCATGTAGTGCTTTTTTAAGTAATTCATCCTCGATATCGTGACCACTTTTTACAAGATCAGCGCCTATTAATAAACCAAATGTTCTTTCCATTAATAGATCATTTTGAAGCTTTGCATCACAAGGCGTAGTATCAATTGTAATGACTGGTTCAACTTGAACACCTTCTGTAAGTAACACCTTTGCCGTTTCAACAGCAATAAGCCCACCCATACAGTACCCTATTAATTCATAGCTTGAAGCGTTTAGTTTTAATAATTGTTGTGCATATTTTTGTCCTAAATTTTGAATAAGTGTTTCAGGTGTATAGGCTAAATAATCTGCTTCATCACCAAAAATAAATCCTGCTATCGTGTCTTTGCGGTTAGGTTCATCTATTAAATAAGGGAGCAATTGATTGTAAGGTGTAAGTGTTCCCGTTCCATCGTGGAAAAGTACTTTAATTTTTTCGCCAACCTCTCCTTCAGCTAATATAACGAAAGATGTTTTCGTATCTGAGGCAGTTTCATCCTGCATTGTTTGATGATCTTCAAGCGAGTGACTTATCTTTTCTGCAATTTCTGCAATCGTCGGTGTTTGTAAAATCTCTACCATTAATTGATCCCACTCCCAATGCTCCACTTCTGAAAGTGTATCTCTCATTGCTGCCACAACTTGTGCAACTAGTAATGAATCGCCACCTGCTTGATAGAAGTTTTCATTGCGCCAAATACTTTCTCTATTTAGTGCTTTCGCCCAAATTTCTGCAATTCTTTTCTCTAAGTTACCTTGCGGAGATTCACCGGATTGTGCAATAAATGGATTGGATGCTTCTAGTCGACTTTGTAATGCACCTCGATCCACTTTGCCGTTTTCAGATAACGGTAGTTCACGAAGCACTTCAATATGCGCTGGTATCATATATTTTGGTAGTTGTCTTTCTAAATGTTGCTGAACCTCACTCGCATAAACTCTCTTACGTTCACCTATAAATTGACCGACAAATACTGCCTGATTTGCAGCCGATAATGGATCATTTTTTGTAGGATATACAGCGGCTATCTCCACCTCTGTTGCTGCAAATAACTCATGCCACTGTTCACGATCGAAAAATACTTGATCATTGTTTTTTCTAAAGTCTTCAAAATCATTTAGACCAGCATGAAATTCCATTGATGTAAGAAGTGAATAGTTTTCCCCAGTCGTATCTGCTACTATTAATGCACCACCTTCAACTGTCATTTCCTTAAAGGTTTGTAACACTTGTGGAGCTTTCTTAGCGTTATGTAAAACATTATTACATAAAATCAAATCAAAGGAAGATGCTTGAATTCCTTGAGACCAATAGGATTGATTGATATCATACAAACCATATGTAACCCACTTATATGGTTCAAACGATTTTCGCGCTTCATTTAAAAAGAATTGTGATAAGTCTGTAAAAACATATTCTACATTTTTATGATCTAATGTTGGTATTAACTCTAAACTTACACCGCCTACGCCAGCTCCTACCTCTAAAATTCGGAACGTTTTCTCTGGATAAGCCTTTCTAAATTCATCTACAATTGTATGGACGGCTTGAATTGTAACTTGATTTAATGAACGACTAATTAGGTTGTCTTTATATGCCGCTAAAGCAATATCAAAGCTTCCTTTAGGAAAAAATAAATCTAATGAATCAATATCCCCGCGAAGTAAACCTAAAAGATGTTTACTTGAATCTTCAAAGTAATCCACAAGTTTTTTTCCATACTGCATTTTTTCTTCAATCTCTCTCCATTTTAACCAAGAGATTTCTGAAGCATTGTGTGGTAAATCTTTATTGACTAGATAATAGTTTGACGTTGCTGGATTTTGCTTTATAAGATTTTCTTTACATAAAACATTCAGCCATCTTCTTAGTAGCTGATGGTAGTATGGATGTACTTTGACTATTTGCTGAATTTCACTTATAGAAAATTCTCGATCATCTATAAAAATATCTAAGTCTTGGAATGTTTTCATAATATCTAGTACGGCTGTCCAATTTGAAATTGTAGACCATTGTGCAAATAACTCTCGATCTACATTATGGGTCGCTTGATCTCCAGCGTTTTTAACTATAGTTGTTAATCTTTCTGAAGAAACCAATGTTTTTATTTGATTTGCATTTTTCCTTGCTTGCACGAATGCTGAAAGGTTAAATTCTTTACTTGCCAAATCTTTACTTGCAATAACCGCTGCATGCTCTATCTGCTGCATACGTTGCATAGAACTTTCAATTTCACTTAACTCAATACGATGCCCATTAATTTTTACTTGAGTATCCTCTCTCCCTAAAAACTCAATCACACCATCTGGTAGCAATCTTCCTATATCTCCAGTTGCATATAAACGCTCTCCAGTGTAAGGATGGACAATAAATTTCGCTGTAGTATTTTTTTCATTCTGTAGGTAACCGGTAGCAAGCCCCTCTCCCCCAATATATAAATCACCAATTGTCCAATCAGGGCATGACTCTAGCTCCTTATTCAACACATAAAAATATTGATTTGCTAATGGCTTACCATAAGGAATACTGTTCTTATAGGTAGTATTTATATCTATTGGATAATAAATAGACCAGATTGCTGCTTCTGTTGCTCCACCAAGGCTGATAAATTTAGCTTGTTCAAAATAATGTGCCATTTTTTTTGGTAATGTAACAGGTATCCAATCTCCAGATAAAAATACTAAACGTAATTTTTTATGAAGAGTTGTTGTCGTATCCTGCATGTATGCATGAAGAAGTTGCAATTGGGCTGGTACTGAATTCCAAATAGTGGCTTGATGAGATGTTAAAAGCTCCAACCAATGTTTTGGATCTTTAAGACGTTTATGCTCTGGTAATATAACTCTACCACCAACACTTAATAATCCAAAAATATCGTATACCGATAAATCAAAAGCTAAATTGGCAATTGCTAAAACTCGATCATGCTCTGTTACTTGGAAACGATGATTCATATCCATTATTGTATTCAGTGCTGCCCTATGACTAACAATAACGCCTTTCGCTTTTCCTGTACTGCCAGACGTATGAATAATATAAGCTGGCTGTTCTACATCTACACGTACAGGGATTAACTGTGCTTCTAAAGCAGTATTTAATAGCTCGACCCCAATAAAGGAAAGAGGTTCTTGTTCGTATAAATCACTATGAATAGCATGACCTAAAATAAAAGTAGTTTGTGACTCACTTATAATATTTTTTTTACGAGCAATCGGTTGCTCAATATCTAAAGGTAAATATACGCCACCTGCTGTTAATGTTCCTATTACAGCAGCGATTTGCCAAATACCCTTCTGTAAATCTATTGCTACAAAATCTCCCTGCCGTACACCTTTATTAATCAATGCCTGTTGAATGACATAAACATAACGACCGAGCTCCTCATATGTAATATATTTACCATCTGCGTAAATAGCTATATTTTTAGGATATTGTGCAATAGCATCTAGCACTTTGTCATAGAGTAACCCTCTAGGTAAATCAATCGTTGTTTTATTTACTTCATTTCTAACCTTTTGCATTGCTTCAGGTAAACCTAATAATTGACGTTCTGTCCATGCTGTTTCGTTAGTTGCAAGTTTTGTTAAGTGATCTACAAAAAATTGAAAGGCTGAATCGATTAACCCATTTGGAAAAATACCTTCACGTACATCCCAATTTATTAAAATTCCATCCGGTTGTTCAGATACTTGACAATCAATCCACACTTGAGGTGTTTGACTAATTTTATAGGCTAATTTCAACTTAGGCTCATTTTCAGACATGTGACTATTCGCGTCTGCACCTAATGTACTTGTATAAACTACCGGTATCATAACATCACGATTACGATGTCGCTTTAATTCACGCAATACTTCAATTCCTGAAAAATCTCGATACTCTAAGTCTGTCCATAGCTGTTGTTGTATTTCAGCCGCATGCTCATAAAAAGCTCTATCTCTTTTTGCATGTATTTCTAACAGATTGATGGTCGTAAAATCTCCAATTACATCATGAATTTGAGCATGAATATTAGGTCGATTAAGCATCGTTATATTCATACAATAGTGAGATTGTTTTGACCATAAGCCAATAATTTCAGCAAAAGCTGTTAAAATAATACTGGAAGGAGTTAGCCGATGATCTTTTGCCTTCTGACTTAAAAATTGCCATTTATGATTAGGTAACAGGAAATTAAATTGTTCAAAACGAGTTGTATTGCTATCAATTTTGTCGCTTAGAACGGGTAACTCTGGCGCCTCTGGGAAAGTCTCTAAACGACTAGTCCAATAATTTTTAGCTTTTTCATTGGCAGTCGAGCAATCATGTTGTTCATATTGTTGTATCATGACATCTCTAAATTGAATATCTAAAGCTGGTAATGGAGTATTTTCTGTATAGTAATAGTGTTCTAATTCTGCTATTAATACATTGATACTGACAAAGTCAGCAATTAACATATCAATAGATAGATGAATAACACTTTGATTTTTTTGCTGTGTAAGGACTAGGTCATACAACGGCCATTTATCAGGAGCATATTGCTTAACAGATAGCTCATTTCTTACATGTAATAATCGTTGATTGGCTACTTCAGGTACTTCATCTGATAAATCAATAACTTGTATAGTTGGAAGCTCAACGTTTTTTAATACTTGCTGATAACCTTCCTGATGCACTATCGCACGGAGCATATCATGTCGCTTGATGACTTGGTGCCATGCCTTTTCAAGCCGTGTAGGATCAAAAATAGTGCCAACTAGTTCTGCATATACTTTACAACCTATTCCTCCATAACGATAATTGTTGCTTCTTCCTACTAAATAGGCAGATTGAATATCAGTAAGCGGAAAGGAATCATAGCGTTTTTCAGTATCATGAATAATTGAGTGTTGTTCCTTCTGTAAATAATCAAGGAGTTGCTCTTTATATTCTTTTAATCGCTCTTTACGTTCATTTGTAAGTACACCAGTTGGAGCCTTAAAATGTAATTTTCCATCTTCTACCCAAAGGTTCACTCCCAGCTCGCTATACTCCTCTAATAATTTTTTCATGTTATAATATTCCCTCCTGATATTCGAAGTCCTTTTTCACAACTTCTATTAGATAGTCATCTTCTTTTAATGAATAAAGTGCTTTGATCGTTAATCCACTTTGATGAAATAGCACCTCAAATTGGGATTGTGTTCTTTCCTTACCTCCACACATCGTCCAAATATTTAAATCCGTCATATATAAATGCGAGGCATTTCCTTCAATAACCTCTGGTAATAATTTTTCAATGATAGTTAGTGTAGAATTTCCGCCCATATTTTTAGCGATATTACGTAAAATTGTGATTGCTGCTTCATCCTCCCAATCATGGAGGATTCGCGATAAAATATAGAGATCACCCAATTTAGGTACCTCTTGAAAAAAGTCTCCTGCCTGAAATGTACATCGACTGTTGATGCCGTAAAGTTCCAATTTTCCTTCTGCCTTTTGTTGTACATGTTGCAGATCTATTACAATCCCTTGAGCATTGCGGTAAAATTCCAAAAATTTCGCAATTATCTCTCCAGATCCTCCACCAACATCGATAATTTTTTTGATGCAGTACCAATCTTTTTTTTCTGCAAAATATGCTTCTAATTGAAGCCGTTCACTTGTTTTACTCATCATCTTATTAAACACTTCAAATTTTTCATTTTGCTGTACTTGCGCTTGAAAATAAGACTGTTGTTCTACTAATTGATAAGGGATTTTCCTCGTTTTCATCGCTTCATAAAGCTTCGACCAATAAGGCATTGCCTGTCTGCCTGTGAATAATAAAAAATCCTTTAATGAATCACTTGCTTGTCCTGATAATTTCTCCCCTAAAGGAAGTAATTTAAAATAATTATTTTCTTCCTCCATATATTTCAAAGCTACTAATGGTCGCATAAAACGAAAGAGCATTTCTTCGTCAAGCGCTAATTCCTGTGCCAATAACGTTACATGCTTTCGTTCATCGAATATGGCATCAAATATTCCTAATTCACAAGCTGTATATAGCAAATAAGAAGTAGAAAAGCCTTGAATCGTTGAACGTATCATACTTTCTTGTATATCCATAGTTAATCTCCTTATTAATTACTGCTGCTATCTGCCATCAATTTATACCATCTACAAATAGTATTTTCTGCGATATTAATAAGGGCATATAGCCCTCCACCTAATAAAGCTAGCCCTATTACACCTGCATACATAGCTAAGTAATCTCTACTATCCATTCGATTTAAAATGTAATAACCTAAGCCACTAAATGATGCAAAGGTTTCTGCTATAAATAGGATTGCTAATGCTGTTCCTAATGAAGCTCGTAAGGAAGTCATTACGCTCGGTAAGCAATAGGGTAGTGTCAAATGGCTCAGTGTTTGTAGTTTTGTAGCGTTCAATGATTGAATAACTTGTTTCTGAGCATAAGGAATTCCTTTTGCGGCATCACGAATTACTACTACCAATTGAAAATAAAGAACAAAGGCAATTAACATGATTTTTGGGACATCCCCTAATCCAAAAAGCACGAGAATAATTGGTAAAAAAACAACCTTTGGGATAGGATAAAGCACATATAATAAAGGACTTAATAAAAGATCTATCTTTTTATTCCACCCCATAAGTAAACCTGTAGGAATCGCGAAAAAGAGAGCACAGATTATACCGATACCTACTCGATAACTACTTATGAAAAAATGCTGTGTTAATTCACCACTAGTTACTACTGTTAAAAATGATTGTCCCGCTTCAAAAGGTGTAGGTAAAAAAGCTTTATTCAATGAGATGCTCGATAGATGCCATAATAAAATAATGATAATGGTAGCGATGACTATACTATATGTCTTCTTCACACGGCTCTCCCTTTAGTAATTGTTTAATTCGTTGTTGTTGACGATACATGAAAGCAGGATTACGTCGCCCCTCTATCTGATAATCATTCTCAATGGTGCCTGCAATTGTTTTTCCATTCGCGTGAAAGACGACGATGCGATCGCTCATCATCAACGCTTCATCAATGTTATGTGTCACAAATAGTAGCGTTAAATTTCTTTCATGACGTATTCTCTGCAATGTTAGTATTAATTGCTCCTTCGTTAAAATATCTAACGCTGAAAATGGCTCGTCCATTAACAAAACTTTTGGCTTTTGGATTAAAGCTCTCCCTATTGCAACCCTTTGCTGCTGTCCCCCGGATAGTTGAAAAGGATAACTGAACTGCTGATTTTGAATATTCAATTGTGATAAAATAAATTGTGTCTCTTTTTCCCGTTCCTGCTTAGGTCGTTTGGCAAACTTTAAAGGGAGAGCTATATTATCTTTCACCCTTTTCCATGGGAACAGGCCGTAATTTTGAAAAATAATCGCTATCTCCTGCTGTGGTCCTTTTAATTTTTTTCCATCAAAATAAACGGTTCCATTACTCGGTTTTTCCAAACCAGCTACAATTTTTAATAAAGAGGATTTCCCACTACCAGAAACACCAACAATAGCTACACATTCACCAGAAGATATTTGAAGGTTAATGTTTTGCAGGACATTAACCGTACCTGAGGCTGTCTTGTACGCTAAGTCAACATGCTGAATTCTATACACGACAATCCCCCTTTTTATTGTTCTTCCAATGACGTTTCTACTAGATCTTTATATGGAAAAGCTTTGTCCAATAATCCTTTGGAAACTAACCAATCAGATATACGCTCGACATTTTCTTGTGCTGGCACACAATTAGGAGTAAAAACTGGAACTGCATAATGCCCTTTTAAAATTTCCGGTACGTTTGCCACTTTTAGAGCAAGTTCAAAGTATTTTTCTGGGTGCTGATTTAACTGTTTAATCGCTTCGTTGTAAGCTCTTAGGAAGTTTTCAATTACAGCTCTATTTTCTGTTATGTTTTTTTGTGTCATAACGATGACTGATTGGGAAAAGTTCTCTCCAAGTGTTGTATCATCAATGACAATATTTGCACCTTGTGCAACAGCATAGCTTGCCAATGGCTCAGGTAATATAGCTGCTTGCGCTTCTTTTCCAGCTAATACTGTATCTACACGTAATGAAAGATTCGGAAGATGAATTTTCGTTATTTCAGAAGAATCTAGTTTCAAATGTCGTTCATATTGCTCCATTAAATAATCCATCATTGTATTCTCAGAGATCATGACAGATTGCCCTACTAGCTGCTTCGGTTTAACAATAGAGCTATGTGGAGAAGAAACGACTAAAAATCTTCCTTCCTTCTCCGTCGCACCTAATGCTAATGCAATCGTTTTAACATCAATGCCGCCCTTTTTTATTAAATTTTGGACGATCATATCAGTCATCATGCCATCTAGCTCACCAGCCTCCATCGCCTTCGATTGATCAGAAGCACTGCCAAACTCTATAAGCTCAACATTGGCACCATATTTTTGGAAAAGCTGATCCTTCTCTGCAACATAAAGAGGCAGACTATCATCGATACGCAACACACCTATTTTTAGAGAAGAATCCTTGGTCATATTTGTATCTTCACTACACCCACTTACGAAAGCCATAATGACAATCATAAAAAATATTCGAGAAAGGTGATATTGTCTCATAGAGCACCTTCCTCCATAGCGACACTGTTTTTCTCAACGAATGCTGCTAGTTGTTCAAGACGTGAATGAGTGAATAATGTTTGAATAGAAAGCGCTATATTAAATTCCTCCTTTATTTTTCCAATAATTTGAATAGCCATTAAAGAATTACCTCCGCATGCGAAGAAATCATCATCAATTCCAGGATGCGAATAAGACAATATTTCTTCCCAAATTTTCGCTATTTCTTTTTGCATCTCTGTAAAAGGTTCTCTATATTCAGGTGACTCCTCTTGCTCTAGAGGTAACTGTTGTAAAAGTTTACGGTTAACTTTTCCGTTCTCTGACAGTGGCATTTTATCAATATATTTGTACACAGTAGGTAACAAATAATTAGGTAATTTTTGTGCCAATAAATTTTTGATTTGTTTAATAGTTAGACCATTTTGTTCATCTTCTAATACTACATATGCCACTAATATTGTTGCTCCATTACGTTTATGAACAATTGTTGCCGCTTCCTTCACAGTAGGCAATTTAGCTAGGTGATAATCTATTTCACCTATTTCAACCCGATAGCCATTTAATTTAATTTGTGTATCTGCTCTTCCTAAAAATTCAATATTGCCATCAGGTAAATACCGCCCTAAATCTCCTGTATCATATAGGCGTTCTTTTGTAATTGGATGAAATAAAAATTGGTCATTTGTCCGCTCTTCATTTTTCCAATATCCAATAGCAAGTCCTATTCCTCCGATATACAATTTCCCTGGTACATTCACAGGACAAGCTGCCATTTGATCATTTAATATATAGTAATATTGATTGTCTAAAGGTTTGCCATAAGGTATGCTCTTCCAATCCCTATTTACTGTTTGTATATCGAAACTATTTGACCATATAGACGCCTCCGTCGCACCACCTAATCCCAATATTCGAGTCTTTGGCGCAATTTCCCAAACAGCTGTAGGCAAGCTTAATGGAATCCAGTCACCACTCAATAACACAGCCCTTAGTGTTGGATACTGAGCAGACTCTATATTCCTACTATATTCTGTTAACATTTGCATAAAGGCTGGCACTGTATTCCAAATAGAGATTTGATGATTTTGTATTAACTTTTTCCAATATGCAGGTTCTTTTACATGCTCAGCTTGTGGTATAACAATCCCACCACCAGCAGCAAGTAAGCCAAAAATATCGTATACGGATAAATCAAACGTTAGGTTGGATAACGCAAGAATACGATCCTCCGTACAAACAGCAAGTCGATGATTAATATCTAATACTGTATTTACTGCACCTCTATGATCAATCATGACACCCTTCGGCTTACCAGTAGAACCCGAAGTATAAATGACATACGCTAAATCTGAAGGCAACAAGTCAGGACTATCGACTAGACATTCTTGATGTGCCCATTTAGCATCAACGACCGTCACATGATAATCATTTAGGAAGGGTAGCTGTGTGAGTATATGTGCTTGTGTTACTATGGATTGAACTTCTCCTTCTTTTAAAAGAAATTCCATCCGTTCAATAGGCGTTGTACAATCAATCGGTAAATATGCCTTCCCTGCTGTAATAATCCCCAATGCAGCAACTATTTGTTCCCATCCTTTTTCCATAACAATAGCAACTAATTTCCCTTTAGCACTATCCCGTTCAAGTAATGATTGAGCAGTATGATTTTTTAAATGACATAGCTGTTGATACGTAATAGTTTTTTCTTCTGAGAACACTGCGATATTAGTAGGATTTTCAGCTATTTGTTTTTCAACAAGACTTAACAACGTCTCATTTGATATTTCTGTGTCCTGCCCTTTAATTTTTCCTACTTGCTCTTGAGATGGTAAACGCACAAGACTTCCAATTCTTTTTTTCCATAAATCTTCCTTCGTAGAAAGCTCTTTTAAAATACTGATGTATGCCTCAAACATGCCAATGACTAAATGCTGTGGGAAAATCTCCTCTATTGCATCCCAGCTTAGCCATAGTTCACCTTTTTGCTCTGAAACTTGATGATCAAGCCAAACTTGAGGAGTTTGAGATAATCCATATACAATATCTCCTAAATAGCCACCCATTGTTGTTGCCCCATTATTTTTTTCAAGCCCTAATCCACTCGTAAAGACAAATGGCATCATTATGCCCATTTGACGATTCCACTTTTTAGCTAGTGCACGCTCTACATATACACCACCCACATAAGGATGCTCTAAATCGTGCAATAGTTGCTTTTGAACATTTCTAGCACGTTCTAAAAAAGATTCTCCTTTTGACATATCAATAGATAAAAGATTAAGCGATGTAAAGTCACCTATAAGCTGTTCTACATCCGGTTCAAATAGCACACGATGGAAACGAGTAAGATTTATTGCAAATTTTGGTTGACTACTCCATCTTGCTAAAGTTTCAGCATAAGCAGCGATTAACAAGGATGCTGGAGACAAGTTCATTTTGGTAGCTAATTGCTTTAAGGCTAGCCATTGCTGTGAAGATAGTTTCTCTTCATATCTCGTAAACTTACAGCTAGATAAATCTCCTTTATAATCAAGTAGAGGTAAATCTGGTGCAGGGTACATATTATCAATGCGTTGATTCCAATATTGCATATCCTGCTCATACATTTCTGTTTCCCGAATTTTTTCATAAGCCAATATATAATCCCTGAATGTAGTTTGAAGCACTTGTAGTTTTGCAGAAGAATCATCATATAGGCGCTTCCACTCTTTAAATAAATAGAACATACTAAAACCATCAAAAATAATATTGTCAAAACTAATATGTAGTCTTGTTTTATGTTCATTTATAGTCGACATTCGAATATCAAACAATGGCCACTCACTTGGATTAAATGTTTGATGCTCCATCTCACTTCGCACTAATGTAAGCTGTTCTTTTTGCTGTTCTGTTGAAAGATTTGTAAGATTGTACGATGCAATAGAATAGTACTCTACAAACTCTTGAACCTGTTGGTGTTGTCCATCATTTAAAATGACGGCCCTCATCATATCATGATGTTGTATGAGACGATTCCATATTTGTTCCACTCTTACATGATTTAGAGCTGGGCAATCCATTTCAAAATAGCAGTGAGTGGATACATCACCGTATGCATAAATACCACTACGACCTAGCCAATATGCTTGTTGAACTTCTGTTAATGGAAATGGCTCGAAACGATCCCGCTCATTAGGCACTATAGTTGGTAGCTTTTTCTCCGTTTCTTCGTTTGTCTTTTGTAGCACTAATTCCTCTAATAACAGTGCCATCTGTTGAAAAACAGGTTGATTGAAGATTGCTTCTAAGCTAATTTTGACAGCAAATTGCTCTTTTATTTTTGCACGAAGCTGAGTAGCTAATAATGAATCCCCGCCTAGCTCAAAGTAATGATCACGTATGCCAATTGCATCTACCCCTAATACTTCGGTCCATATTTCTGCTAACCTTATTTCGATTGGGGTTGCTGGTGCAATAAATTCTTTTGTAGCTAAATTGACTTGCTCAATTTCAGGGATTGGTAATACTGCTCGATTCACTTTGCCATTGGCCGTAATAGGTAACTCCTCTAATGGAATAATTACATGCGGAATCATATAACTTGGTAATCGTTTTTCTAAATAATGTTTAAGTGGCTCTAGCTGGAATTCTGAAAATGACTGTCTTTCAACTTGAGCTACAAATAAATACTGAGTAAAGGCTGTATCAATAGACTGAAGCATAATATTTGTAAAGCCCTCTTCTTTAAAAATAGAGAGCCAACGATCTTCCGATAGTAATGGAAGACATGTCTTTTCCCGTTCATCCTTATAATGTGTAAAACCATCTTCTAAAAATGCTGTACTGACTAATTGCAGAGGATTATTCTCCGTCATTTCTAAATTAACGAATAGCCCACCATGCTTTAATAACTTCTTTAAATCTTTAAGTGAATTTCTAATATGGACTGCTCTATGCAAAGAGTGCGACGCCACAATCAAATCATATTCACCATCTATAAAACCTTGAGAAATTGGACATTTATTTATATCAAGTACTTTAAAATGGATATTGGGCTGTAAACCTACTATTTTTTGAACACGATTTATAAAGTAGTTGGACTCATCTGTAGCAGTATAATGAATCTCATCTTTTGAAAAAGTCTCTGCTAGCATACGAAGTGTGTTCGTATGACGTACCCCAACCTCTAATATTTTGAGTGGTGCTTGGCGTTCTGTTCGATTACTTAAAACGGTTTGAATCAGAGTCGCTATTAAATCCTGCTGTTTTTTTCCATCAGACATGTTTTCAGTCAATTGTTCTAAAGGATGTATGTTATGATGAAGCAATAATTCTAAAGGCTCTAGCTCACCCGTTAAAAGTGCATAGCTTTTTTCAAAAAAGTCAGAAACAAACTCCCTTATATATGTTGTTTGCATTTTCTCTAAACTACTAAACTGTTCTTCACTATTAACGATTAAGCATTGTTTATTATGAATAGTAGATCCTTCACAAGAAACCAAATTGTTTTTTTCTAAAAAACTAAACCATTGATAGATTAAACTTTGATATCTGCTGTTAATTTTTTCTCGCTCTATTATTTTTAAAATATTGTAATGAACATCTTTTTCTAGCGGAAATCCTAATTTGGAAATTATTTTACTAATCATTTCCATAGTAAGATATTCACAATAATCCTTTAACGACCGATAACGATTTTCATTCTCATTGTAAGTTTTAGTAAAATCCCCATTCTCTTTTAATTGAACAATATAAGACCAATCAATCATTGGTTTATTATATTTAATAGTTTGTGCTTGCTCTTTTTCAGAACTACTTACAATATAAGCGGCTAAATATTGGTTTTCCTCTCCTCTGACCGTGACAGCAGCATCCTCAACTATTTCATAACTTCTAATAGCACTTTCGATTTCACCTAATTCAATACGATGACCCCGTACCTTTACCTGTGAATCATTTCTTCCTAAAAACTCGATAAGGCCGTTGTTCCAAAATCGACCAATATCCCCTGTCTTATACCAACGAATACCTTTCTCTTCCATAAAGCGTTCAGTAGTTAATTGTGGCTCTCCTACGTATCCTTTGGCTACACCGGCACCGCCTATCCACAGCTCTCCTGCATTCCAACTCGGACAGTCTTCCCCATTTGTATCAATAATTCTATAAAACTGATTTTTCAGGGGTCTTCCATAAGGGATTGAACGCCAACTTGCTGGTATTGGATGATTAACATCATAATAATTGGACCAAATTGCCGCTTCTGTTGCACCGCCCATTGCTACTAATAGCCCTTTCGGTGCTACATTTAACAGTCTCTCAGGAATATCTAAACTAATCCAATCTCCTGACAACATCACAATACGTAAATTTTGACAAATCGCTTTTACGCTCTCCGCCTCTATTAAAAACATCTTCAATAAAGCAGGTACTGAATTCCATAATGTAATACGGTAATTACATATTAACTTTAACCAAATATCAGCGTTTCGAGCCGTATCGTCTGATAGAAGGACAAGGCTGCCACCAACACTTAAAAGACCAAATATATCATATATTGATAAATCAAAATCTAATGATGATAATGCTAGAATACGATCTTCTTTGCTAATGTCATATTTTTCATTAATATCTGCAATTGTATTCCAAGCGGCCTTATGACTAATTTCTACTCCTTTTGGTTCTCCCGTTGAACCTGATGTAAAAATAATATAAGCAGAACTGTTTACATCTACTTTAGGAAACTTCACATGACCAAATTGATGTATCTGTTCCATCATAATAACTTGTACTTGTTCAATATCTTTGTACTTTTCTTCGTAGGAGGCCGTTGTTAGAATAAAAGAAACATTTGCCTTCTCAATAATTTTTTTATAACGGTCACTCGGCTGTGTCACATGTACAGGAACATAACAGCCTCCAATAGCTAGTACTCCTAAAATCGCTTGTATTTGCTCTAATCCTCTTGGCAATGAAACCGCTACTCGATCACCTTGTTTAAAACCATTATGTAATAGGGCTGCAGCAACCTTTTCCGCTTGTAATGACAGCGTCTTATAACTGACTTCTTTATGACTTATACCATCTATAAGCGCTATAGCTTGCGGTTGTTGCTTTGCTTTTTCGAAGAAAGACGTGTGCAAGCATTGAGCATGATCTTCTATTGTGGCATTATCAATTAATTGACGCCTAACTTCTTGTGCTTTTGTTTCGATAATTGGTTGTTGAAGCCAATGCTCTTCATCTTCAATTAACCAATGAATAGTTTTGATAAACAGTTCAAACATGTCATCCAACAAACCTGAAGGGAATAGTTCATCTAAACCATCCCAAATACATAACAAACCATCGTCCATATCAAACATTTGGAAATCTAACCAAACTTGTGGTGTTTGTGAAATCATATAATGAATAGTACCAAATGCATCCTTAAACTCTTCATTAATAAGTGGTACTCCTAAATTACATGAAAAAACTATTGGAGCAAACACTTTTTCATCTGGATAATACTTAGCTAAATCCCGTTGAATTTTCACACCTGAATAAGCGGTATAGTTTAAATCTTGATGAAATTGCTGTTGTAAACTTTTTGTAAATGCTAAAAAATGTTGTGGAGTCTCACTATCAACTTCCAATAATAGTAGCGTAGTAAAATCAGCTACAACTTGCTCTATCTCTTCAGACAAAGTATCTCGGTTAAACAATGGAATATTAATAATAAAACGAGATTCACTGCTCCATTTACTTAATGTATAGGCATAAGCTGCTAACAATACCATTGCAGGTGTGACGTTATGGTGTGAAGCAGTAAATTTAAGCTTGTTCCAAGATTGTTCTTCTAAAAAATGCTCCCTTCTTGTAAATTTAGGGGTGTGTTGTATCAACTCGGCATTGTTTGATAACGGTAGTTTTGGACCTGATGGCAAAGTAGTTAACCTGTTTTTCCAATAAGCCTCTGCGTCGCTTTCTTCAGTGGCATTTGCTAGTGCTTTATCATGTAGATATTTTGCGAAGTTCCAATTTTCAGGTGCCTTCGGTTTTTGCTGTCTAGAATAAGCTGCCGCTAAATCTCTTAAAATGATTTGGAAACTTTGAACATCAGCTACAAGTAAGTCTATATCGAAATGGAGACGAGTTTTACCATTTGGTAATAGAGATAGCTGTAAGCGAGCTACTTCCCCTTGATCAATTGCCAATAACCGGTGTGAGGTATTAGCGCGAATAGTTTCTAGCTTTTCGCTAATCTCGACTTGCGAGCAAGTTGTAAAATCGTGGACATCAATAGTTGTAAAAGGTGATTCTTTTAAAATTTGCTGTTGACCATCTTCTGTATATTTGACACGGAGCATAGGATGATGCTGAATTATTAATGCCCAAGCCGTTTCAAGCCTCTCTCTATCAATATTTTGACCATCAATTTCCATATAACCATGACAACCATTTCCACCTAAATATTGACCGCTTTGTCGTCCAACCCAATAAGCATACTGTACATCTGTTAATGGAAAAGGTTTATACATATTAGCTACTGCTTCATCTTGATTTTTTAATAATTCGTTATCATTATTAATTGTATATACATAATCTCTATTTATTAATTTATTCCAAGCACTTAAATACGGCTCGGATATTAATTCTTTAAAGGTAATTGTTACCCCAACTTTTTTTAGTTTGCCAACTAATTTCATCACTTGTAAGGAGTTTAAGCCTAATTCTAATAAATTTTGATCCTCATGTATTTCTTTCTGTATACCGAGTAGATGATTGACTTCCAACGCTAGACTTTGGATATTATCTAGATCATTCTTTAATCTCAATACTTTGACGCCTCTCTTTCTATAGTAATCTGTTTTAATTTGTTCTTATCAACCTTCCCTACATTTATAAATGGTAACTGCTCTACATATATG
This sequence comes from Lysinibacillus sp. NPDC095746, assembly GCF_044763535.1. Taxonomy (NCBI): domain Bacteria; kingdom Bacillati; phylum Bacillota; class Bacilli; order Caryophanales; family Bacillaceae; genus Lysinibacillus; species Lysinibacillus sp. NPDC095746. The sequence goes on along the minus strand of NZ_JBIWGL010000032.1, from coordinate 16,246 downwards.
ATTTGATCTGGAAGTTTATATTGAGCAACGCCTAGTTGGATTAGAAAACTACATATCTCATCTCGTTCAATTCTTTGTCCATCCGTAACTAAAAATGCACAAATGTTCTCTCCTAACTCTTTATCTGGCAAACCGATAACAGCTACATCTTTAATAATTGGATGTGCTCGTAGAAAGCTTTCGATTTCAGAGGGTATAATATTTTCACCTGCACGATTAATTTGTTCCCTTACTCTACCAACAATTTGTATATTCCCCTCTAGTGTTATACGTGCTTTATCACCAGTACGTAAAAAATAATTTATTGTGAAAATATCAGCATTTAAAGCAGGTGCTTGATAGTAGCCACCAAATGTATACGGTCCTTTTGCCACCAATTCCCCAAGCTCACCTTGAGGAACTTCTCTTCCTAGCTCATCTATAATCTTTATTTCATCACCTAAAGAAATTGCTCGCCCTTGACAGCTCGTAACAGTTTCTATAGGATCATTTAATGCTGTGAAGCAAGTTATTCCTTCCCCTAATCCATATCCTTGTTGTATTTTACATTGAAATTTATCCATAAAATGAACAGCTGTTTTTTGCTCTATGTGAGCAGCACCAATTAAAACAACCTCTAAACTCGACATATCCAATTCTTCATACCATTCAAAAGCTTCTAACCATAAGCTAGCTATTGTTGGTACAATTGAGGTATGTGTCACACGTTCCTTTTCTATTTCTTGAAATGCTTCATCAAAGCTAGAAGTTTGACATAATACCACTTTGCCTCCTGTAAAAAGAGTGCCTAATATGCCTGGAGAGCATAACGGATAATCATGTGAAATAGATAGTACTGCCATGTATACAGTTTCAGGAGTCATCCCACATTTTTCAGCAGAGGCTAGTGCATTGTAAGCATACGCCTCATGGATTTTCGGAATAATTTTCGGAATACCTGTAGTGCCACCAGACAATAAATATAACGCAGTATCTCTATAATGTGGTAAATCACTAACCACTAATGAATAGCTACTTTCTTTAAGCTGATCTAATGTTACATGTGTAAAAGTTGCTGGCCACTGTACGGTAGATTTACCAACCGTCACAATATATCGAATACTTTTATGCAGAGGGATGATTTGTGCAGCCATGCACTCATACTGAGTACCAAGATGAGCATTGCAACATATATAAGCTATTGGCTGTACCATCTTTGCGATTGTATCAATTTCTATTTCTCTATGAGAAGGTAACATCAGAACAGGCTGCACACCTATTTTTAGTAGACTAAATAATACAGTAATAAACTCCATTGTATTTGGTAATTGTAATAAAACCCGATCACCCTGCAGCCAACCTAATGACAAAAAGCCTGTCGATAATTGCTCAATTTCTTGAAGCAATTCTTGATAAGTTAAGCGTCGATTTCCTTCCACAACTGCTATGTTATGAGGAAATTGTTCAGCGATAATTTCTAGCTCCTCCATTAATGTTTTCTTTCTTAAGAAACCCAATTGCTCATATCGTTCAACCTCATGTAAATACCAATCCATTTGTGAAGACATGCTTTTCGCTCCCATCCTCTCATCTACAAAATACATTTTGTTATACGCTACTTAATTGATGTTCCTTTCTCCACATTGCTGCATATTTGCCTTCTTTAGCAATGAGCTTTTCATGTGAACCTTCTTCTACGATTTGTCCTTCATTAACAACTAGGATTTTGTCTGCATTTTTTATAATGGAAAGCGTATGTGCAATCATCACAACCGTTTTTTTCTTTTTCAAAAGATTTTTAATCGCTTCTTTTACAGCCAGCTCATTCTCGATATCTAACGACGCTGTCGCTTCATCTAATAAAAGTATTGGGCTGTCCTTTAAAATAGCACGTGCAATGGATATACGTTGTCTTTCACCGCCCGATAGCTTATTACCATTTTCTCCAACAATTGTGTCATAGCCATACTCTAATTTTTCAATAAAATCATGGCAGTTTGCTTCTTTCGCAGCATTAATAATTTCTTGTTCTGTCGCTTCTGGCTTTGCATAGCGAATATTATTTAAAATCGTATCATTAAACAAAAATATATCTTGGTCGACTAGTGAAATTTTCTGCAATACTTTTTCAGAAGCAATCGATTGAATAACTTGCTGACCGATTAATATATCACCGCGTTCAGGCTCATAGTATTTTGTTATTAAATTTAAAATAGTTGATTTTCCCGAACCCGATGGTCCAACAATCGCCACAAACTGTGAAGAATCAATTTCAAAATTGATATTTCGCAGTATAGGTTCCCCTTGGTTATAAGCGAAATTCACATTTTGAAAAGCTATACTATACTGTTCAGGTTCAAAAGAAGTCTCATTTGATAACTCCTCCACCTCTTCTATGACACACTCAATTTGTCTTTTTGCAATCATTAAGTTTTTATAAGAGGTTAAATCAATAAAAAGTGTGCCAAATAATTTGCATGTAAATAAAGGGGAAATGCTAATTAGAAAGAAAGAAGACGCATCTAAATTCCCTTCCAGCCATTGATGTCCTGCTAAATAAAGAACAATCGGTAAACTTAGCCAACACAAAATACTAAACGTTGTACCAATTGGAATTACTTTAATCTCATATAAATAACTAACATCACTATAGTCCTTCATTGATGAGGTTGTTGCTTTATTTTTAACACCACCCAAACCAAATGATCGCAACGTTTGACTACCATTTATATACTCAACTACAGCACTTGTGTTACTTGTCATAATGTTTTTCTTTTGATTTCCGTATTTTTTTACCATTAAAAAGGACAAGTAAAGAGTTGGTATTAACAATAAACCTGAACAGAAAAGAACTACTCCAGCAGGTATATAAATAGTCGAAATAAAGCCAATTAGCAGTAAAGTAAATGAAGCATTTTTTATAATATCTCCTATTTTATGGGTCAAAATATTTTCATAATTATTGACACTTGTTGTCGTTGCGTTAATATACTCTCCTGTTTGTGCCTTCGTAAAGGAGGAAAGCGGTATTTTTTTCATTTTATCGCCCAATGTCAAACGAAGAATTCTACTAATCTGGGCTCCTCCGATTTGCCCTCTCGTATAACCAAACGCGTAGATGATTAAACGAATAATAAAAACAGCGCCTAACAATAACAGTATTCGGGTTAAGAAGTTCATCGTTAGTTGCTCTGTTATTAAAGCATTAATCGTGTAATATAATACGATAAAATTAAAACCAGCTAGCATACCCTCGATGACATTGAAAACAATAGAAAGATAAAAAGAAGCATTTTTTGTAAATGCATTTTTTTTGTCCATACTTAAGTCTCCTTCATAAATAGGCTTTCCCTTGAAAGACCCTTCTTTTTCTACAAGTACAACATCGTTAAAATTCATACGTAATTTCTCTAGCTTTACTATAATCCTGCCAAGTCTTTTTATATGAAGGGTTTTCTTCTAGCATTTCTTGATGCGTTCCACATGCTTGTAGTGTTTGATTTTCTACAATTGCCACTCGATCACAATGCTTAATAATACCAAGACGGTGTGCAATGATAATTACTGTTTTACCAACACAAAGTTCAGCAATGGCTTGATCAATCTCGGCCTGATTTTCTGGGTCTGCTGCGGATGTTGCTTCATCTAGTATTAAAATCGGTGCATCTTTTAAAATGGCACGTGCAATAGCAATTCGCTGCTTTTCTCCACCAGAAAATCTAGTTCCAAAACTCCCTACCCTCGTATCGTAACCATCAGGTAATGAAATAATAAAATCATCTATTTGTGCTTTTTTCGCCGCAGTTCTTACCTCATCGAGTGTGGCATTAGAACCCATGACAATGTTTTCAAACACTGTACCACTTGTTAAAAAGGTCTTTTGGAAAACCGTTGTTATATTTTTTAATAATTCCTCATAATCAATATCCTTCACATTTTGATTACCAATCAAAACTTCTCCTTGCTGAACATCATTAAAGCGTGAAATTAACTGTACAATGGTGCTTTTCCCAGAACCTGAGTCACCTACAATAGCTATTTTTTCATTTTCAGCAATAGAAAGATTCACATTCTTTAAATGTTCTTTTTGCCCATCATAAGAGTAATTGACATTTCTTAGTTCGATATTGTAATTCTTCGGAAATGCTTGCCCTTGCCCAAAAACAGGTGTTTCTAAAAAGGCTACGCATTTCTTTACAGCATTTAAAACCTGTGCAAAGTTTGAACCTAATTCCTGTAAAGGTCGTAATTCTGTTAAATACAATGAGCCTACAAATGCAAAAAGAATAAAGACACTTCCTGTTAAACTACCATTTAAAAACCACATTCCACCAATAGGTACCATAAGGAGTAAGCCACATTCTATAATAATGACAAAGCTCGCATATGGTGGACCCATTTTTAAAGACATTTCTTTCCAGATATTAAATTCATCATCTACTGCGTTTGTAAACTTTTTAAATGATGAACTACTCATGTTATATGCCTTAATTAAACGCATTCCTTGAATATATTCGATAATAATTGCATTTAGATTGGCTATGGAACGTGCTCCTCGATCCATTAATTGATTCGTCCCCCGAAACATTATTGCCATTACTGCCACTGCAACAATTAATGGAATAAACGAAATAAGCGCTAACGGTACGTTAACTGTACATAAATAGATGAAGACAGCAATTGGACCACTCAAGTAAAACACTAACTCTGGTAAATGATGTGCTAAAAATAACTCTAGCTTTTCAATTTCTTCATTTAATAGTGTTTTAATTTCTCCTGTATTTCGTTCATTTAAAGAACCTAGTGAAACTTGCGCCATATGCTCTGTTACTTGACAACGCACTTTAAATAAAGTTCGATAGGCACCCTTATGCGATAGGGTACCAGAAATAGCAAAGAGTCCAAATCGAACAATTATCGAAATAGCCAAAATCAATAAATTTTGAATTAACAAAGCTTCTGTTAAATTATTGTGATAGACTTGCTCAATTATTTGATAAATAATGAAATAAGGTACAATTGTCGAAAGACCACTAATTAAAGAACATAAAACAGACAAATATAAATATTTTTTATCCTTTCCAGCCCAAGAAAGAAGCATAAAGATCGGATTTTTATTTTGTTTTACAACTTTCCCCATTATCGTTCAGCCCTTCCCTTGCATCGTAATTTTGTATCGTACATTTCTCTGCACATTGCAGGAGTTACGTTAGATCCATTTCCTGCTATCTAGTGAAAGTTTCAATTGTATACTGATGATTTTCTTTATTTAACTTATAATCATCTTGCTTCATTCCATCTCCGAAGCGAAGTATACGATGACAGCAAGATGCTATAAATTCTAAGTCATGTGTAATGACAAAAATAATTTTATTAGCCTCCGCTAAATTCTGTAAAATACTAGAAACCTTTTGCATACTGTCAAAATCTAATCCACTTGTCGGTTCATCAAACACTATAATTTCTTTTTCACTTATTAAACTTGCAGCTACAGCAAGTCTTTGTTTTTGTCCTCCTGATAATGTATTCGGGTGTCGATTGACCAGTTCTAATAAATCCATTTCCTCCAATGCTTTCCGTACTAAATTCGGATTGGGATGTTTCACCCCAAATACACATTCTTTTTCAACCGTTTCTGCGAATAACTGATAATTGACATCTTGCATTACCATATAGGAAAGTTGAGCCCGTTTTTTCAATGTTAGTTTTTGTTTATTAAAATATATATTTCCTGATGATAGTTTATGTAGACCACATATCGCTCTTGCAAAGGTCGTTTTTCCTGCACCATTATGTCCTGTGATTGCAATTATTTCTCCGCTTTTTGCTGTGAATTGAATATTTTCTAATACCTTTCTTTTTTTGTGCTTTATAGTGACATCCTTCACAACAAGTTCATGAAATTTTTGTTCAGCAGGTAGCGATTTATGTTGAAACTGTACATTGTCTAAATAAAGTGTGCGGAGTCCTAATTGCCTCAGTTGAAGATCTGAAAGCTGTAAAAAATCCTTTTGTGAGTAAACTGATACAATTTGTCCCTTATTTAATACAATGGCTTTATCAATCAATTCTTTTAAATAGTAAAGTCTATGCTCCGATACAATAATTGTTTTACCTTGCATTTTTAGTAATGCAATCATGTCTTTTAAATCCTCAATAGCAGCCGCATCTAAATTAGAGGAAGGCTCATCTAATACAAAAATATCGGGTGCTACAGCATACACACTTGCAAAAGCAATCTTTTGCTTTTCTCCCCCCGATAAATGAAAAATATTGCGTCGACGAAGCCTTTCTAAACGAAGCTCAGACGTAATTTGCCGCATTCGTTCTTCCATCATTTCTTTTGGATATGCCATATTTTCCATTCCAAATACAATCTCACTATCAGTATCCACATTAAAGAATTGTGACCTCGGATTTTGGAACACCGTCCCAACCTGTTCGCTTAATTCATACATTTTCCTATTTTCTACAGGTTGATTATTTAACAACACTTGCCCTTTTAGCTTTCCAGCATAAAAATAAGGAATTAAACCGTTAATTGCTCGGATAATAGTTGTTTTACCACAACCGCTTTTACCACACAGTAAAATGCACTGTCCTTTTTTGACATGAATATTTATATTTTCTATACCTTCACTTTTCTCATCTGTATAATGAAATGAATATTGCTCGATTTTCAACATATGAACACTCCTCCAAACACAAAAAATGTAAATATAAACATTACAATACTATCACTGAATTGGAATGACACATGTTGAAAGCAAGTACGCTCTTTCGGGTTTTCAATCCCTCTCGCTATGCTTGCAGCAGATAATTCATCAGCAATTTTTGAGGCTGCCATCAATAAAGGAACGTAAATACATTCAACCGTTTGCACAGGATTTTTTAGAAAACCTATTATGGAGGGTGAGATGCATCTTAACTTCATAGCATCCTTTATATATCGCCAATCCTCACCAATCATTGGAAAATAGCGCAACATTACAGCTAATGGAATAATTACCTTTTTGGAAATTCTTATTTTTCCTAAAGCCGTCATAAATTCATTTATTTTTGTTGTTCCAACTAACAATCCACCCATTACAACGCAAGGGAATATTTTCCTAATAAACATTGTAAATGATACAAACATTAGCTCCCACGCACCTGACAAAAACATTTCACTTACTAAGTGAACTCCTAGAATTAACCCGTAACCAAGCATCATTTTCAATGAAAAAGAAAACATTCCCATTAGAAAGCAAAGACTAAATATTATGGCCATTAATATGAGTTCAAATTGAAAAGAAGGTGACAAAAAAACCGCTGCATTTACTAACAGTAGTAGATATATTTTCGTTCTTGGATCAAGTTTGACGGTGAAAACATGCATATGCATATTGCCCTGCAATTCTTCTCCCTTATTCATAATTTCACCGCCCTACCTATGCAAGCACTCCTGATTTTTCAAACTGTTTTCTCAATAATTTTTTTCCCAATAAACCGCTGATCAAAGCGCATAGCATTGTGCCAACAAACATTGTTGGTAACATCCAATTTTGGGCAGTTGTTAACATCGTATCCATATAAGCTTGTTCTGTTCCTTGACCTACCAAATACTCCTTATACGCTTGTTGATTAAGCCACAACATTACGTAAGAACCCATTGGATGAAGTGCAAAAACAATATAGCTTAAAATATTTATTGAAATATTTTTATACTTACCAATCGCTGCTATTAATTCACCAATTATAGCTACTCCTATACAAGCTAATGACCATAACCAGTACATCCCTGTAACAAATGTAATAATCGCTAACAATATTCCTAAAATAAGAATAGGGCCAAATTTTGGTACTTTAGCAATCATTAATAAATAAATAGGTCCCGTTAATAGAGCTGCGCCAGCTGGCATTAAAAACGTTAATACAGGATTGGGGGCAAAAAGGGCTGATCCAATCATCATGAATATAAAGAACAGTGCTGAGAAAATACCGACTGTAATTAAATCTTTAATACTTAAAGTTTTTTGTTGTATTGTTTGCGAATACATTTTTATACTCCTCTTCCTTCCTCTAGTAATTATTACTATATTTACTTTATTACATTGATAATGATTATCATTACCATTATAATGAATAGTAGTACATAAAAAAATAACTACACTATGTTTACGTCTAATCAAGGAAGAGGAAAGTCTAATTGAGGAAAGGAGAAAACTGATGACATCTCATCATTTTAAACCTCTATTATTAGAGAATGGTTTTTCAAAATTTGACCAAATGAGCAAATATAACTCAGTAGGTACTACATATACAATCGATCCAACTTTAGGTAAAGGTTATTATTGGATATATCATTACAAGGAAATGTTTTCTATTCTTATTCATGATTTTTATTTTTTTGAGGATTATCAGTTAGAATTAACAATGCCTGAACTTTTAACCGTCTCATACTATGAATCTATTTCAGGTGAGGAGCTTAACCCTTACCAACAATTAAAGCCAGGTTATATAAGGAGTTATTGGGGAAAAGGAGAAAAATATAGCGCTATTATTCATAAAAATATTCCAGTACAATCAATCGGTATTGAGTTTACCCCTATTTTTTGTGATCAATTTCTAGCACATAAATATGGTGAAAAATATGTGAATATACGTCAAGCATTAACAACACTAAAAGCCACAACTACTTTTCCAGAAATGGTAATCCTGTTTCGACAAATAGCGGCTTATCGTGGTGCTGATCTGACCTCTGCACTTTTTTATGAAGGGAAAGTATATGAAGCATTAGCCCTTATAATGGAACGTGTACTTGTTAATGAAACTTGTCATTGCTCTCAAATTTCTAAAGAAGATATTCACCAAATTGAGCATGTAGCCACTCATATAGAAAAGTACTACGCCCTACAACTAACGTTAGATCATTTAACTAAAATTTCTTGTATGGGTGCTACAAAATTAAAAAAATTATTTAAAGAAGTGTATCATTGCACAATTACGGAATATATTCAAAAACAACGTGTTCATCAGGCTGAGAAATTACTAGCTCATACAGAGCTCCCTATTAACGAAATTGCTCGAACAGTAGGCTATCAAAGTGCAGGTAGATTTTCAGAGTTATTTAAACGCTATGTCGATTTAACACCGAAAGAATATAGGCAGCAAATATTTAGAGGTTAAACATAGTAGGGGTCATAAAACTTGCTCTACTTTCCATTACAGATTCACATTTCGATAAATACCATTCAAAATTCACAGCTTTTATTTCAAATGACAAACAGAACAAACTTAAGCAATTCCATTTTAAACATGACTATAAGCACGGTTATTTGATAGCAAAGGTTTAATATTTCAATGAAAAAATTAAAATAAAGACAGCATTATTTCTACAAGAATTTGTAGATTTATCCTGTCTTTATTTTATAACAGCAACACTTATAGAAAATAGCCTTTTTTAATGCTAATAAGCCACACCAAGTTAGATGTCACTTTATACTTTTGTTTAATCAAATTCTAAAACATTTTTTTCTACTACTACTTGATAAACTTCTTTCGTACTGATTAAAATCGTTTTATAATGTTCTGTTTCTGTAAATGAATACCAAGGCTTCTCATTGAAACCATTAGAAAGCTCCTCTGTAAATGTTTCTTGTTCAATATTATTTTTGATTTTATATTCTTCTTCACGGCCTTCGTCAAAGTAAAACTTTACTTTATATTCATACTCCATAAATCAACACCTCCCATCTACTTATATAATGGGTTGTAAGTGCAAAAATTATGAAACATAATAAAAAGCCACACCTAGTTAGGTATGACATTTTTATATGCTCCACTTCTACTTAACTCTTCACTCACAATTCTTTAAAACGATTCCCCTCAAAATCCATTGGTTCATTGGAAAAAAAAACATCTTATCCGCATTACTCTTAAATAAGAGAGCTATACTGCATACATAATTCTTTAAAATTACACCCTTTACAGTGCCATTTTTCAAGGGATTGCTCAAATTCCTCAAGGTCCACGGGTTCATTAGAAAAAATATCTGCCTGATACTTTTTCATTTCTAGTACACTTCGCTGAAACGTATGTAAAATATTGTCCATATCAAATGCTGTAAAGGCATATTTTTTTCGTTTACCCGTCAATAAATATTCATTATAGACATCAATCTGGTCAAGAGATACACGATATTTCTGTTGAATATAGTATGCGTAGAGCGCTAATTGCTGGCGATCATCATCGGATTCTCCGCCTGTTTTCCAGTCGATAATAATCCACTTGTCTGCTATTTCATCGTAATAATGAAAATCCATTACGACGAAAACTTGTATCCCTTCTATTTTCATGGAACGAAATTGTTCAGGCTCACCAATTTTTAGGGAGCCTTTTTGAGCGGTAATTTGCTGGAATGTTGCACTGTTTAGAAAGTTGTCAAAGACGGCGATAATTCGCTCCTTATAGTCTTGTACAAGTTCAGGATTTAACTGCCCATCGTAATAAATTTCCTGCATCATATAAAATTTATTCGGCTTATGTCTCCATAAATCTACATGGCGTGTAGAATCGATAAAAGCGGCATTAAGCTGGCCACGGGCACGATTTACTAGCTCAGCAACAGTCGGCGCCTTGCCGGTTTGCAAATAATCATTGATCGATTGCTCGATTAAGTGATGGACGATTTGACCAAATAAAATCGGCATAGATTGGAGCTTTTTTAAGCGATAGACATGTTGATGAGACGGCTCTACATTATTACTTAGCCAGCCATTATGAGAAAAATAATATTCATAGCCATATTTTCGCGCACAGCTTGTTAACGTTTTATGACGTGACAGTGACCACGAAAAAGATGGAAAAGGTGTGATTTCAAACATGGATATCGCCTCCCTATATCTGTATTTTATCCATTTTGCCTTGGCGTAATTGCCGCTGCTGCTTCGTTTTCACGCAAACAATGCGTGACATCCGCTGGAGGCTTTATCTTCATTCAGTAGATCTGTTTGGATATCCGCTGAAAAGGATCACATCCCCATTTATCTTATTACATAGGTGTGTCCTCTACTGAATGAAAATAAAATCATATAAGAGTTGTACTATTAGCACAATGGTTACGATACGTAGTAATAGCTTAACTTGGCTTGCCTTCACCTTTCTTGCAAGGATAATCCCTATTTGCGCACCAATGACAGAGCCAACCATTAACACGATGGTCAATGGCCAATCAATTTTACCTGTAGCAATATACGTAATTGCGGCTCCAGAGCACATCGCAAAAACACCTACACGTGACAGACCTACAGCTTTCATATAAGAGATTTTCTCATGAGCATATGTATAAAGTGCCAGCGTACTGCTCCCAGGACCGAACATCCCATCATAAAAACCAACACCAAGAAGTATTGGACCGTTTTTACGATTCATTGTAAAGCTTTCTTTTTCTCCAAATTCAGCTCCACCTATAAAGGACATAATAAGGGCAAAGCCTAATAAAGTAATCGCAATGAACGTCAATGTTTGACTGCTCATAAACGATGCAAACAGACCACCGAGGGTACCACCTACTAGGGAAACAAGTAGTACTGAACGCATTTCTGACCATGACAGTTCTTTTCTTTTATAAATCGTATAGAAGCTTGAAAAGGCGCTGACCATATTTGAAACCTTATTCGCACCAATCGCTGAATGGACTGGTACCCCCACTAACATCATAGTTGGTAATGTAATTAACCCTCCACCTCCAACTAATGTTCCAATGACGTTGCCAGTGATACCTATAAGTAAAAATAGCAAGTATTCCATTTAATCCTTCTTTCTATAACACACAAAATGGTATTCATATGATACAGTATAACAGACTGCTACTTAACTTCCTTCAACAAGTGTTTTATGTAGCGAAAGCGAAGCGTCGGCACAACAATTAGCCGAGGCAACATGTAACTAGATAAACTACGAGGTGAACGAATGCTTGAACAACCAAAAAAAACTTACACCGCGTTTTTGTAAGCCACTAACGCTAATTGTCGCGACCATTTTCTTAGCTGGCATTACGGCAACGCTAATCCAATACAGTAAGCTCCCCGCATCTATACCTGTTTTGCAAAGCTTTACAAGTGAACATGCGCAATTTGGTCCGAAAATCGCTATTTTTTATTTACCCTTTATTGCCTTTATGCTATTTTTACTTTTACAATACTTAGAGATTAGAGCTGCTTATCCTATTCGACGTAAAAATAAGCCTACCTTATCTCATACAGAGCGACAAAATGGGATCATTATTTTTTGTCTCATCAAAAATAGTATACTACTGTACTTTACATATTCACTTTTCAATGACTTAGCAGTAGCTTTAGGCCATCATCGTATTTTACAGCAGTGGCATGCTTATTTATTTCTATTTGTACTGTGTACTATATTTATAACGGGAGTCGTTCGTGGAATTTTATTGAGTAAGAGAGAATAGAGCATACTCCACTCTAATACTGCGTTAATGGGTAATTAAAACCACCTATACCTTTGCAATTGTTTCTTATGCAAGGTATAGGTGGTTTAATTATTAAAGCTATTAATAAAGCATAATAATTAAAACAAGTATTGCACTAATAATACTTATTTTTATTGTTTCTACTTTATATATAGAATATGTCTGTACATCTCGTATTATGAAATTCCAAAAAATGATACCATATAAAAGCGCAAAAGTAATCATTAACGGCTTATACAATGGACCAACCCATGTTGCCCAAGCAAATACGCTAGAAATCATCACAAGCCCAAATACTAATACCCACCATACATGCTTAGATGGTTTAGATCCTTGAAGATTAAGACGTTTATAATAGTACGTAGAGAATATATTTACAGCTATCACGATAAGTGGCAAGATAAAAATCCATGGTATTGTTTCTACAGAGTATAGTGTTTGAAACACTTTATCATACATGTCAGAATTCCCAACAAAAAACTGGCCCGTATCAACATTTAGCATGCCTGTATCTGAAATCTGATAGCGCTCTTCCCGATGACCTTTAACAACGACTACATCTGCAATATAGCTACCTAACTTTCCATCTGCCTTTTCGACATACTGTGTTAAGTCTTCAAAAAATCTATAAACTATAGTATCTTCAACCTTCTTTATAGAAATATACAAACTTGAACTTCGCGCAAGGAATTTCCCTTCTTTTCCTCCGAAATGCTTATAAATTGCTTGAATGGATTGATCAGCAGTTTGAGGTGGTGATGAATTTTGTGGGATCAAAATTAAAAATAGAGTAATCATGGCAATCGTTAGTAGTAAAAAACTTTCCTTCCATAAAGGTAAGCCATGTCTTTTCTTATGGTGAATGTGTTCATAAATACGAGCCTTTACAGCCTGATCCTCTGGTAAATTATTGAGTTCCTTCAGTCGATTGTTTAAATCCATATTCATCACCTCCAAGTATTTTCTCCAAAGCCTTCATAGCATTTCTCTGTGTATTTGCTATTTTCACTGTAGACCACCCTAAAATTTCACTAGTTTCGGCTAAATTCAACTCTTCAATTTTTCTGTAAATAAGAACCTCTCGATATTCAGGCTTTAATAATTGGATTGCTTCATATAACAGCCGACGCTCCTCAGACTGCACGATCCAATCATGTGGTACATATTGTGTCTCCCGTTTTTCATGTTCTCTTTGAAATGGTAGCCATTTAATAAGTGCTTTTTTTCTATATGTATCATAGACAAGGTTTCGTGCAATTCTCCTTATATAAGTGCCCATAGCAGCCTCATTTCTAAACTGTCCTTTATAAACACGGATAAAGGTTTCCTGCGTTAAATCCTCCGCCAAACCTGGATCCGAGACCATATAGTAAATAAATTGATAAATGCATTGAAAATATTGTTCATAAAGCTCATCAAACTCCATCTTCTCACCTCTCTTACTTTAATAGACGAATGAATAAAGAAGATTTGTATGTAAAAGTGTAATTTACTTAATTAAAAAATAGGCTACCTGACACCATATAGCATCAAGTAGCCTAAATTTTTTACAGATCAGTTTTCATTTTTTCAAATGCATGTATTAACACATATTTTTGTACACCGCGAGCCATTTCAATGCTTTCCTGGGCATAATGATGAAGGGCTGTTTCATTCTTCATTTTGTATGCATAAACCGCTTCAATTGCTGGCTGCATCCACGGCTTTGTTAGCTGATCGCTGCGCATGTCAGTTGTTCGTTCTTCAAGTGCTGCGATATAACATTTTGCATAGCTAGTGAATGGCTCTTTTTTTATTTTATCGGCCGCATCCTTTGCTTCCTCTAAATTCTCTTTCATAATCGCCATCAGAAATTTATAGTTATACTTCATTGCTGGCTGCTTATATTTTACGATGGCTGTTTCTAATGAGTGAAGCTGCTCTTCCCTAGTCCCATAAGCAAGAGTGTAAGGATAGGCAAAAAACGGATCATTTTTACGATCTTTTACTAATTTATCTACCATCTTCATATTATTTGTCCTAAATAAAATATGTATATGTCTATAAAGCATTGCCATCACTGTAAGGACAATAATGCAGATTGTAATGGATAGGTGCACGCCTGCTAGTGATAGTACTATTGTTAAAATAAATATGAACAAATAAAATATGGTTATTTTTGTAATTCTCATAATTCCTCCTACTGTAGTTTCCTCCGCATTTTTCGAGAAAAAATAAAGCCAGCTCCAAGGAAGAATACAAGCGCCATAAACTTCATGAGAGGAATAATAAATAACTTGCTAATCACGAAAACAACCAAAATATAATAGACTACCATTAACAGTAAAAATAACGTTAGTTTATTCACTGTGCTTCCTACTTTCATTCAGTGCTGTTTCAATGGCCGCTAGCGCTTTCGGTCCCATTCCATGTAAATTTTTCAACTCTGATAAATCAACCTTTTCCAATTGCTCTAATTTTGTATAGCCTGCCGCATTCAATGCACGTATAGCAGGTTTCGCTACTCCCTTTGGCCATTCCGTCATTTATGCTCGTCCCTTCTTTTTTCGTCTTTTGAATAACACTACTCCTATAATACCTAATAATAGTATAGCAAGTGAGACGACAAAAAAGTCGTAAATGCTATATTATTATAACGGTTTATTAAGGTGATATTCGCGTCCTGAACCCGCTTTGTGCTTGCACAAAGAACTCCCTTTCCGATCCGGAGATTCCAGCTGCTGAGAAAGTTAATATAAAACCTACAAACAAGCAACCTTTTACTACCTGCTCGTTAAACTGTACTTCAATCTTTATTATGCAATCGAATAGGATGAAATGCAAATAAGCTAGGTCTTTAGAGCACATTGAACATTGCCATGAAAGAGGCAATCACATTACTAATGCCATGTATGCACCAGCTTGTTAGGATGGAGCCATTAGACTTTCTCTCATTGATCCACCCCAATAAATAACCTGCAAAAGCGGCTGACATAACAACTAATACGACGACTCCAAAAGGAATAAAAGAAAATATCATCAATCCATGTAAAATGCCAAATAGTAAACTTTGTACAATATTTCCTATTTAAAAACCAAACCTATGCATGAATCGTTTCAGTAAAAAGCCACGGAACAGTAGCTCCTCTGAAAACCCAGTTTGTACAATAGCATAGAAAAAGGCTGGTATGAGCGCTGAAAAACCAAGTCCTGTAAAACGATTGGACGCTAAAATTGAACTGTCTAAGTAAAGATACGTAATTATAGTGAGTGGTAAGGTTAATAAAACAATAATGAATAAAACCCATATAAAATATTTCCCTTTATTTTCAATGACAAGCTTTTTGAGGCCGATCCATCTTAAAAATGATTGTTGCTTTCTTGCTGTGAAAAACCACCAAATAAACGGTATAACTGAAAATAAAATGACTTGAAAAATCGCGCTTATTACACTTTCCAAAACCATAATTTTCCCCCTGTTCAAAATGTTTTACACGAAGAATGACAAGTGATGGTAAGCTGTTTTCCGGAAATCGTTAGTTGATGGTTGAAGTTCGCCGGTAACATCTGCTTTCTCGCCGCTTAATGTTTGAATTGCGAGTCAAGTCCTTAATATTGTGTAAAAATATTATACAAAGTTTTCAACCCTGATTTTTATCTAAACGTCTGATTGATAAATGAATTGGGCTTACTCATTTAAACCTTCCTACATTTTTTTGGTCGTAACTTCCGTGTATTTATATGTCCACATTCAGAAATGGCTGTCAAAGGCTCTTTTCACTTTGATAGCCGTTTCTGAATGTGGCATCCTACGGA
>NZ_JBIWGL010000031.1:0-53917 GCF_044763535.1 Lysinibacillus sp. NPDC095746 | reverse complement strand
GGCGACTATCTCCTATAGGAAACCCAACAGATCCCCAGTTGTCCGGATCAACTGGAAATTCTATCGGAAAGAGCTCTTACTACTAATATACGAGGGGGAAGTACTATGAAAGATCCGAAAAAGGCAAAATGGGTATTAGGGGCGTCAGGGATACTTTTATCTGCAGCGATACTAACCCAAATTAACAGTCCAACAGAAGCCGAAACTAGACGTACAAATAATGTTCAGGAAGTAGATCAGAAAAATATGACGAAGAAAGAAAAAGAACTCGTACAGCTGGATTGGACAAACTTTGAAATTACAAGTCAGCCTGCTGTCAAAAGCGAGCGCAAAACGAAAAGAACTTAATGGAGTTGGTCGTGTGGATACACTAACTTTGCAAATAATGAATACTGAATTTTATCTAGCTATGCCAAAAGGTGTTCATGTCGTATGGAAAGAAAAAGCTGAGAAATGGCTTCAATATGTAGCAAAAGAATGGTCAAGATTTCAATCGAATAATGAATTAGCACAACTAAATGATTTGGCAATTGGCGAAATGTTACGCATTAGTTCGTTACTATATGATTGTTTAATGCAAGCGGATCAATATTATCAACTTTCTAATTGTTTATTTTCACCGTATCTTAAACGCCAATTAGAACAGCATGGCTACAATCAATCTTTTCCATTTAATGCAGCAAACAGCAAGGCATTTCAAAACAAACCTCTGATTGCAGATCAACCATTTCAATTTTTAGGCGATGAGCAAGTAATGAAGGTAGCGCAGCAGGAAATTGATTTAGGTGGATTTGCTAAAGGATATGCCATTGAAAAATTGGCGAATTGGCTTGAAGAAGAGATATCTCCTGATTATGGACTAATAGACGGGGGAGGGGACATGAAAATGTGGTCTTCTGGGGACAAGACTTGGACAATCGGTGTTGCAGATGCCTGGGATATCGACAAGGAAATTAGCTCGATTAGGATGAAAACAGGTGCCATCGCTACATCTAATCGAGTTTATCGAAGCTGGACGCAAGGAACACGGAAGAAGCATCATTTATTAAACGGACAAACAGGTGAAATTGCAAATACTGAGGTATTACAAGCTTCAGTCGTAACGACCTCTTTATGTGATGCAGAGGTTGGTGCCAAACTGTGCTTTCTTATGGATGAAAGTGAATTGCAGCAATGGTTCGAAAATAATTGTCAACATAGTGCCCGTTTCATTGTTAAAGAAGGGCAAGTAGCAAACTGGAGAATGACGGGGGTGAAATAGATGATCATCAGTACGTGGGAATGGATTCGATTATTAGGGTTTTTAGCGTATTTTTACTTTACAATTTCCATTATATTTGGGTTATTGAGAAAATCATCATTTGTCAAATCCTATAAAAATTTAATATATCATATACATCAAAATGCGGGATGGCTAGGATTAATCACCGTAATAGCACATATGTTAGTGCTTTTAATCGATCAATATGAGCCGTATAGTATACTAGGAATTTTAATTCCATTCTCAGCTAACTATCAGTCTCTACCATCGGCACTTGGAACAATAGCATTTTATTTGTTTTTAATGGTCATAATGACATCGGATTTATGGATTCGTACAATGAATCGCTCCTTATGGAAAAAACTTCACTTTCTTGTGTTACCAGCATGGTTATTATCACTCGTTTATGGAGTGCTAATTGGAACGGATACAGAAAATAAGTTGGTTATTATGTTTTATGTGGTTTCGGGGGGGATGACGATGTTAGTGCTTGTAGCGAGAACAGTAAGTCAGCTCATGAAAAGAGTAAATATTTCAACGTCACAACAATAAATCCATTATGCCTCGGCATAATTGTAGCTGACGCTTCGCTTTCGCTCAGAAAACATTTGCTGCTGACGTTTTGCTTTCGCTACAGAAACAGATTGATAAAAGAAGTTAACAGGAAGCGGTGCCATTTTAAAAAGCAGCGCTTCCTTTATGTTATATAGGGAATTCAATATGAAATATAGTGCCTTTACCTACTTTACTTGTCGCGTAAATTTTCCCATCATGTTGCTCCACTATTGCTTTTGCTATGGCAAGACCTAAACCAGTGCCATTTCGTTGACGCGCAGCATCACTTCGGTAGAATCGCTCAAACACTAAAGGCAATTCCTGTTCAGTCATACCAATGCCGCTATCAGCAACAGTAATTTTTACAGAATCTCTTTTTTTAAAAAGCGTCAGTGTTATTGCTCCACTATTTGTATATCTAATCGCATTGTCTAAAAGAATATAGAGTAGTTCTTGTATTTTTGAAGCATCACCAGGTAGCTCGATGTTTTCTTGGATTTCAGTAGAAAACTGGATGTCAGGAGGCATAATCCTTTGGAATTTCGTGCCCACTTTTTTGAGTAAAGTTGATAATGGTATGATTTCTTTTCGAATGGAAATTTGTTGCTGATCATGTCTTGCTAAGAATAACATTTTATCTATGAGCTCTTTCATTATTTCAGATTCATCTTTTAAATCCGTAATTAATTCTTTTCCAAAAGGGCTTAATTGCTTTGCTTCTTCTACTTCTAAAATTTCAAGTGAACTATAAAAAATACTTAATGGTGTTCGTAATTCATGGGATGCATCGGATACGAATTTTTTTTGTTTATCGAACGACCATTGAATAGGTACCATCGCTTTCCCAGCCAAATAATAGGAAAGTAGACCGATTAAGACCGTTGAAATACAAGTTAATAGCATTAGTAAATACTTTGTCATTTGAAAAAAATGATGCTGTGACGTCATAGATTTACCAACGATTATATAACCAGCTACCATATCATCGTTAAAAATTGGCTTTTTTAGAAGTAGAAAATGCTCATCTTGCCATTCATAATGCTGTACGAGGTCCTCACCTGGATTTCTATCGCCAAACGTTTTTTCAATCTGATTTTTCAGTCCCTTGTAAGATTCATCACCATGAACAAACTTATGATCCTTTGTGTAAATATAGTAAAAAAAACTGCGATTTGGATCGTAACTTAAAGTTTTAGTATTGGCATGTACATGTTCAAAGAAATCGTGCTCTTGCTGTACATAAAAATCTTCTAATTCGTTTATTTGTTGATTTTCCATTAATTTTGCGAGGGAAAAGTATAGAACAATAACGAATAGTGAAAATAGCAAAAAATAAAGCGTTGCATACAAAAAGGATAATTTTTTTTTCGTTTTATGAAACATTAGTCTTCCCTCAGTTTATAACCAATCCCTCTAACATTTTGAATACGTGATTTGGATTGGCCATCATCAATTTTTTTTCGAACAAGCTTGACTAAAGCATCTAAGGAATTATTCGAAACATCGTAATCGTAGCCCCAAATATAAATGCAAATTTGTTCTCTCGTTAGTACACGACCTTTATTGATAAATAAATATTCTAACAGTAAAAATTCGTTTTTTGTTAGATCTATACTTTCATTATTGTACAAAAACACACGGGAATCTACATTCAGCTGTAATTGATCTATTTGGATGACCTGTTCTATTACTTTATCTTTTCTTCGTAATAATGCACGAATTCTTGCTAACAATTCCTCTATTTTAAATGGCTTTACTATGTAATCATCTGCGCCACTATCAAGTCCTTTAATGATGTCCTCTGTGTCGTCCTTCGCTGTTAGCATTAAAATACTATTATTGAATCCTGTATTTCGTAACTGCTGACACACTTGAATTCCACTAAGGTTCGGCATCATCCAATCTAAAATAACAAGATCGTATTGCTCTGTAAGCGTATGGTCTAGCGCTTCCAGACCGTTCTCCGCTTCTGTCACATTGTGAAATTCTTTCTTTAGAATATGAACGATATTTCTTCTTAATCGTGCATCATCTTCTGCTAGTAATATTTTCAAGGCAGCTTCCTCCTAGTACCTATATTCAACTAAGTATACGCATTAAAAATGAAATGAAACTGAAAAAGTTACTTCCTCCGTTATATGTATTTCATACTTCGATAAGAGTTGTAGTTTTTCCTATCTATAATGTCCTTAAATATAGAAATAGGAGGACAAATAATGAATATTTATAAATTTGCAGCATTGTTAGTTTTAACGACATTTTTAATGGGATCTTCGTTTGCTATTGTTAAATTGGGATTGCCTTATGCATCTCCACTGTTATTGGCTGCACTCCGCTTTATACTGGCAGGGATTTTGATGGCTGTCGTCGTATTAGCGATAAAAAGACCACATCCCACTTCAAAAGAAGGCTGGATGAAAATTTTAACGATAGGGGCGTTTCAAACTACGGGTGTAATGGGCTGTATTTTTTTAAGCTTGCGGACAATTACGGCAAGTGAATCTTCTATTCTAACATTTACGAATCCGTTATTTGTCGTCATATTTGCTACAATATTTACGAAAGCTCGTTACCGATTGTATCAATGGTGTGGTGTTTTCTTGGGGTTAATGGGTGTTACGATTACAATGGGTATGCAGATCGGAGGAAAAGTCGGCATTCTTTTTGGTATTCTTTCAGCTATTTTTTGGGCAATTGCAACATTACTGGCTAAAAAATGGGGTGTTTTATTGGATACATGGGTGCTATCAGCCTATCAAATGCTTTTTGGTGGTTTACTACTTTTAATGGCAAGTTTCGTATTCGAACATCCATTTTTTACTGTGAATGTTCATTCAGTATTCATTTTATTATGGCTTAGCATTTTCTCGTCAATTGTTCAATTTGCCGGCTGGTATTATCTTTTACAACATAGTGATCCTGGAAAAACGAGTGCCTTTTTGTTTTTAGCTCCTTTTTTCGGTGTGATAACAGGCTGGCTATTATTGAATGAACCATTAAAACCATCGTTAATCGTAGGAGGGCTGTTTATTATTGCTGGTATTTATTTAGTGAATCGCAACTTTACGGCTTACCCAAGAAAAATATCCGCGGAGCGTCAAGTATAGTTTGTCCGCGGAAAGAAGGCAAAGCTTTGTGCTAGTTTAAACATCTAACTGAAAAACTTCTTTAAAGCCAGCCCTTCCTTTTTCAGTCACTTTAATGGCACGAATAGACGGGACACGAGCCACCCATCCCAAATTTAATAAATGGGCAAGGATCCCCTGACCAAGAGCACCAGCTAGATGATAACGGCGTTCACTCCAATCCAAACATGCAGGGGAAAATGATCGACGCTTTCTTTTTAATTCATCTAAATTAAGACCGAAATCCGTAAAAAATTGTGCACCTTCAGATGTTATAAGAAACTGCTTTTCTTCTCGCTTTAGATAGCCTGCGTTAAGCAAAAAGTCTGTTAATTGAACGCCTAGTTTACCAGCTAAATGGTCATAGCAGGTTCTTGCATCCTGTAATAATTTCATTTGGCTAGATTGTTTTAAAGAACGAACTTCAGGGGGAGGAGAAATCGCTAAGAAAGATTCGAGAAAATGAGCAATTTCTTCGTCCGCTAACTGAAAATATCGATGACGACCTTGCTTCTCTACTTTCACAAGTTTACCATCTACTAACTTTGCAAGATGAAAGCTAGCAGTCTGGGGCTTAATAGCTGCCATATAAGCTAATTCACTGGCAGTGTGAAAACGACCATCCATCATACTAGCAAGCATCGTAGCTCTTGAAGTTTCCCCTAGAAGCGAAGCGATTTCAGCCATGTTTGGATTAATACCCATTTGTCACAGTCCTTTCTACATTCCATATTTCGATTCAGTATATATCGTTTACAATAATACATAAAAAGGTGGTAGTAAATAGCTATGAAAACATATTATGCCGTAATTTTCACATCACAAAGAACGGACGAGGATGGAGAAGGCTATGCCAAGATGGCAGAAATGATGGATAAACTAGCACAAAAACAGCCTGGTTTTCACCGTGTAGAAAGTGTCAGAAATGCAGAAGGGAAAGGCATTACTGTATCCTATTGGGAATCACTAGAGGCCATTCAGGCATGGAAAGCCAATTCAAAACATCTAGTAGCACAGCAATTCGGAAAAGAAAAATGGTATATGCAGTACAATGTGGAAATTTGTACAGTCATAAAAGATTATTCTTTCATAATGTAAATCGAACGCCATGTCCTATGGCAATTTATCCGTAGCGAAAGAAAGACGACAGCTTTATTGTTTTTTTGCGCGAAAGCGAAGCGTCAGCGCCAAAGCTTCGTACAATCAAGCGTTGGAGGACTATGAAAAATTAGATGTTGATCTGCAACAACAAGCCAATGTATCTTATCGACAAACGAAGCGAGAAAGTGTAGATAGTATCGTATTATCAAATGATATGAAAAACCATCGCATTATTTGGGAAGAAAATATAGGTGTTGTTAACGCTGAGCAAAAAAATCCGGCTGATTCGTACTTTAGAGAACTACTATGTGATTAGCAATAAGTTTTTGTTGTTCAATAAGGACACGAAAAAAGAAATGTTCAGATATCAGCTACGTTGGAATCGCCTAATTTAGTGAAAATTAAAGAGCGAAGAATTATTGATCCCCTCTAAGTATCGACTTTTGAGGGGATTTTTTATAGAGTTGCTCAATATATCATAAAGTGATATATTATTTAATGATATATCGTTTTGTGATATATTGGAGGTGTAGACAATGAAATCATTAGAGCAGTTAACTGATTCTGTTTTTTATATTATGGCTGCCTTAACGGAGCCTCGACATGGCTATGCGGTCATGAGTTTAATAGAGGAGACAACAAAGGGTACTTTCGTAATTGGTCCTGCATCCCTTTATACAATTATTAAAAAACTATTAGCTGAACGACTTATTCAGCTACATGATGATTCGGATTCTCGGAGAAAGGTCTATGTCTTAACGGATAAAGGTCGAGATATATTGCTTGAAGATATTGAAAGAAGAAAGGTCATGATTCAGTTGGCAGAGCAGGGACTACAAAGGGGGCAAAAATAGTGCGAAATAAAAGATATATGGCATCATATGGTTTAGCTTTTTCTGAGGAGCGCGATATGAAAAAATTAAGTGAAAAAGCTGCAAAAGGTTGGCATTTAAAAAGATTTCGATGTGCGGGCTATGGTCTAGAGAAGGGTGAACCACAAGACGTCATTTTTAGTATTGATTATCGTAAATTATCGAAGAGTGAAGAAGAGGAGTATTTTGAGTTATTTGCTTATGGTGGCTGGACACATGTTTGTTCTAGTACTGATATGCATATTTTTAAGGCAGCACCAGAAACTACACCCATTTATAGTGACGCTGAGTCTTCTATTGATAAATTAGCACGTCTTGCAAAGCCTGTAAACCTAGCAGCATCTATTGCTCTTACTATAACGATGGTTTTGTGGGTAATTATGACATTTACTATTGGAACAATTCAACACATTGCAGACCAAGGATTTATATATTCCTTTATTTTTACTGTTCCAGCAGTAATGACTTCTGGTGGAGTTTACTATCATATGTGGAAAAACCTACGCTTAAAATCCAAGCATATATAAAGAACGAACAGCTGAAGCTTATCAGCTGTTTTTTCATGTTGTTTGAAAATTAGTATGTCAATGAAATACAAAATGGAGGGATTACCGTTACAACTAGGGTGTTCGATGGCCGCTTGGTCCAACAGGATGTTTTATGCGCGAGATCATAGTGCTACGAACACTAAACGACAGGGAAAATTTACTTAATGTCGAAGTATAATATGTAGACCATTAGAATATAGATATTTAATTACATTTAAAATTTAAGATCATTATGTTTACAATCTGGGCATGTCCAATATTTGATGACAATATAATCGTACAGTTGCCTACATTAATTGGTAGTACACTTGCAAAGTAGAAAAACCATAACGAAAGGATAGGATGATGGCATGAATATTGGGAATAGCATAGCGCTTATTGTAAGTCTGATTTTTTCAAGCATTTTGGTTCGGGCAATATATCGCGTTTTTGTGAAAAAGAAAGTACCTACTATGACGTATACACCATTTGATAATGCTATGGATGGTAGAGGTAAACATGACAATTAAGTAAGTGGTGGTTACTAACATCAAACAGTAGAGGTGCAGGCTTTAAATAACTAATAGTATAAAATATGAGAATCTACTATTATTTCAATATGAGATAATAGTAGATTTTTTTCTTTTATCGATAATAAGATTTATGAAGGAATTTTATCCTGTATTTGGTATTATTTATTCAAGGGATAGTCAATAGTTTTGACAATCTACCTTTTTTTATAGATCAAAGAATGATTTTGTTTTTTGGAAGGTTAACTCTTTTCGCTTTGCGTATATCAGAACTTTACCCTGATACTTAACTTCGCTCGTGACTAATTAAAACAGTTACTTTATGTGAACTCGCAGCAGATTCGGATTTATTTTTGGGGGGATAATATGATTCAAGGTTCTTGGAGAGCATTGGTATGGATTGGATTATCAGAATTATGTGCATTAAGCTTATGGTTTAGTGCATCAGTGATTGCACCCGAATTAATTGAAATTTGGAACCTTAGCTCCAATTCAGAAGCTTGGCTTTCGGCTGCTATTCCTATTGGCTTTGTAATAGGATCATTGTTTAGTTCCTATTTTGGGGTTGCGGACCGCTTTAATTGCCGAAAGATTTTTGCGATTTCAGTTTTTCTAGGCGCAATATTAAATGTCTTACTAATTCTAGTCCATTACGCTTTTTTAGGTATTCTACTTAGAATTTTAACGGGTATAACTCTTGCAGGTGTTTATCCAATAGCAGTAAAAATTTTATCACAATGGTTTCCACAAAAACGTGGGTTTGCAATCGGAGTCTTAATAGCTGCATTAACATTAGGATCATCATTACCACATTTTGTAGTTATGTTTTTCTCTTCGTTAAATTGGAAACTCGTGATAATTAGTACTTCAGGATTGGCTTTATTATCGGCTATAATAATAACTTATATTTTAGAAGATGCCCCAATTGTACCTAATAAATCGCCTTTCTCCTTCAAGTTAATAAAAAAAGTTATTTTGAATAAACCAGTAATGCTTGCGAACTACGGTTATTTCGGGCATATGTGGGAATTGTATGCGATGTGGACATGGCTTCCAGCTTTTTTGACAGCTAGTTTCTTAACTTATTCACCAGAAATTCCTCATTGGTTTATTGCATTATCCTCCTTTATTTCAATAGGAATTGCTGGAGGGATTGGTTGTGTGATAGGGGGACTAATCTCGGATAAAATCGGAAGAGCCAATTTAACGATTATTTCTATGTTTATTAGTGCTATCTGTTCGCTAGTAATAGGTTTTACATTTGGGCAGTATATTTGGTTAACGTTAATAATCTCCATGATTTGGGGGATGTCTATCATAGCTGATTCCGCCCAATTTTCAGCTGCAGTTTCAGAAATAGCCGAGGTTGATTATGTAGGTACAGCCCTTACTTTTCAAATGTGTATTGGTTTCTTACTTACTATATTTTCAATAAACCTAAGCCCGATTATACAGGGGATTATTGGTTGGGAGTGGGTTTTTACAATATTAGCGATTGGGCCTATTCTTGGAATTGGATTTATGGTCAAATATAGACGTTTCGAAATAACTAGTGAGAAAGTGTAATTTGTAATTTTTAAGTAATATCTTATCACAATAAAAAATCCAATTGTTTTGATTATTTCTTGCAAAACAATTGGAGTAATTTAGTGGTAAATTAATGTTTTTTAAGTATGAAGCTCAGGCTTTCTTTCCTTTCGGGTATCCGATGAGGATAGCGATGGTTCCGCAAATTCCTATAAGGACTGGATAGAAAGAGTATTGCAACATGCTCACTGGTGAAATTCCGGCTACACTTGCGGCTGCCAGGAATTGGGCTCCGTATGGTAGGAGGCCTTGAATCGTACAGGAGAAAATATCTAATATACTTGCGGACTTTCTTGGCTCAATCTCATACTGTTCCGCAATATTTTTTGCAAGCGGACCAGCAATTAAAATAGCAATCGTATTATTGGCCGTCGATAAATTAGTTAGGCCTACAAGACCGGCAATACCAAATTCAGCACCTTTTTTCGATTTAATCCTTTTTGTTGCAAGGTGAAGTAGAAAGTCAATCCCACCGTTATACTTTATAACTTCCACCATTCCAGCTATTAATATCGCAAGGAATGCCATTTCATACATGCCTGCCATTCCTTCGCCGATCTTTTGAAAAAGGCTCATTAAATGATAGCTGCCATCCGCTAAGCCAACAGCCCCGGCAAGAACAATCCCAGATGCTAGAACAAGGAAAACATTCATTCCAGCTAACGCTAAAATAATGACCAAAATATAGGGAACAATTTTTACCCAATTATAGCTTAAATGCTCCACTTGCGCAGTTTCACCCATTGTAATGAACCCTAAAATAAGACTCGTTACAATAGCTGCCGGCAAGACAATCCAAAAATTTACCTTAAATTTATCCTTCATTTGTGCACCTTGTGAACGAACGGCAGTAATGGTTGTATCTGAAATAAAAGATAAATTATCGCCAAACATCGAACCACCAACAATCGCTGCCATTACTAAAGCCATGGAAAGCTCGATATGCTCGCTTATGCCAACTCCAATGGGCGCTAGCGCAACAATCGTTCCCACTGATGTCCCCATTGATAGGGAGATAAAGCAGGCAATGATGAATAAGCCTACAACAAGCAGATTTGGCGGAACGACCGATAAAGCAAAGTTTACAGTGGAATCCACTGCCCCCATGCCTTTTGCTACCGATGAAAAGGCCCCAGCCAAAAGAAAAATAACAACCATTAGCATGACATTTAAATTTCCTGCGCCTTTGCAAAAAATATCAACCTTTTGCGCAAACGATTCTTGTCGATTCATCGCTAAAGCGACAGCGCCTGAAATGGAAATGGCTACAATGACAGGAAAGGCGTAAAAATCACCTGTAATAACCCCTGAGCCAATAAATAAAATCAAAAACACAACAAATGGGATTAGCGCCCATGGATTCTCTTTCTTCATGTCTACCTCCAAAAATAAAATTGGACACGTCTTTTGTCCATTCTTTTTACGAAAAAAAGGCCTCTTCTTGTACTAACAAGAAGAGGCCTTATATCTATAAAACACTCCTCTTATCTATCAAGCCTTTGCCTGCTGGATTTGGCACAGTAACTTAAATCATAAGTTCCGCTGCCGAGATTTCATCGGGCCAGTCCCTCCATCTCTCTTGATAAGAAGCAAAATATTATTTTTTTCACAATAATAAATATTAAAATAAAAATTCAATTTTTGCAACATATTTTTATTTGATTTTTATTTTAAAGCTATATTCTGAAAAGTTTTTGAGGAAAATATCCGTAATATGCTTAGAGCACCTCGATTTAACAGTTGTAGGGAATAAAAGAAGTGTTGCAGCAATTGCAACTTTAAAAGGAAGCGCCCCTGGGACAGCAAAGGGCGCTTAAAACATTTGTGGTAAAAATTCCGTCATAAAGCGTTGGTTTTTACGCAACCATATTTTTAAAATCATACGATGTGTTAGAAGTCGTTGTCTTTTTTGTGGTCTAGCCTTGGCCTCTATTAAACTTTGTAGTAGAGTACATGTTTCTGTTGCAAATGCTTGAGGGTCAACGAGGACGTCAAGCTTATAATCAATTAATTGTACCGCCTGTACCTTTGCAAGTAATTGTGCAAAGCGTGTATTCATTTCTAGAAAGTTTTCTTCTAGTTCTAGGTCGATTAAACTATATAGTGTTTGTTCAATGTCAGCTTCAAGCGCTTGTAATTGTTCAATGGATGGCTGTGTCAAAAAATCACCTCTAGTTTTTTAAAAATGCGGCTATACAAGGTAAAAGCCAAGTGTAGCGAAAAATAAGCCGAATATAACTGTAGTGCTTATATAAACAATCGCTTGTCTCCATTTTTGCTGCTCCAAGAGCGTCAAACATTCAAAACCGAATGTCGAAAAAGTCGTATAGGCTCCTAAAAAACCAATCCCTATTAAATGCCAAAACCAATCACTTAGATGTAGCGCAAATAAAAAGCCAAGCGCAAAAGACCCTGTTATATTAATAAAAAATGTTGCCCATGGGTATGTATGGACAATCAATTTTCCTAGATAAAATCGTGTTAGTGCACCTAAAAGTCCACCGATACCAATAATTATCATACGATGCGCCCCTTTGCTAGTTTAAATCCTAGCCATGCACAAGCTAAACCGCCAAAAACACTTACTAATATATAAAGAACGGCTTGTAGCCATTTACTATCCTGCAAAAGCAATAGTGTTTCTAAAGAAAATGTCGAAAAGGTTGTAAAGGCACCAAAAAAGCCAGTACCAATTCCTATAATAACAGGCGTTCTCTTTGTAAACATTGTAAATAGCCACGCTAAACAAAAGCAGCCAATTAAGTTCATACAAAGTGTCGCAAATGGAAAACCACCGTTATTTGAAAGTGCTTGGCCAAGGCTATATCGACAGATGGCACCCAAAAATCCGCCAATTCCAACAGCTAAAAATGATTTCACAGTAAAGACCCCTTACTAAAATGTCTATATTGAAAAGTGTATCATGTGCACACTATTTTAGATATATTTCTACCAGTTAGATTCAAAAAGATCACCGTTTTACGTTCCAAAATACTTCAGGTAAAGTCCCTATATCATAGCAAAATTATTGTTTCAAATACGATTACATCGTTCAATTGAAATCTCCGTCGACGGAAAACACAATAATACAAAAATAATTATTACAATAGAGCTGGTGCCTTCAAAAGCACACTATAAAGTTCAAAACAATAATTGATGTTTAAGTTTGACGCTCGAGTCTCTTATATTCAACTTGCACCGATGGATGTTGGCGTGAGCGAAGGGAATGGCATTTTTACACCCTTAATGGAAAGCAGGGGACAGTCTCGGTGTTTACTATTCTTTAATTTTTTTGGGGAGGATGGGCGATAAATTAAAGTTAGGTGATAAATTAAAAAGTTAGGCGAAAATCTAAAAATTATTCCGATCAATTGCTGGAAGCCCCTCTCGAACTAGATTTGTTCGTTTAGGGTCCAGAATTGAAAATTTTGTAATCGTATTTTGTGAAAAATTAAGGACACTACTTACCGTTTTTTTTGAACTGGATTCTTTTTATCACTCTGCCAGCTATTTAACACAAGTAGTGTAACAGATAACGTGTTTTTGCTGTTGCAAACAAATCATAATTTTTATTACTATAATTGACCTTTAACATTGTCAATGACAGTATCAAAGTCTTTATTGGAATCGACACTTTCCGTTATTGTAAAAACATATCCATTTGGATCTTCTAAAGTTAATTCTTTTGCATTCCATGGTTGAACTGTCGGTTTTTGAATGATATTTGTTTCATTTTCCAGTGCAGCTTGATAAATACTATGAATATCACTAGAAAATAAATTAATAATGACTGAGTCACTAGTGTTGACTTCTTCATCCTGTAATAACATCAAATCTTGGTACTTTGCGCCTCTTAAATGTGTCATTGAAGTTGTTCCGTTAGCATCTGGAAAATCAAATACTGAATTGAAATTTAGTACATTTCCATACCATTCTTTTGACTTTTCAATATCTTTTACTTTTAGCTTTACAAATAAGGGCATTTGATAAAATTCATTCATGTCTATTTCCTCCTTTAGGTTCATACAAACTAACCATAAAGGTTTACGCAGCGTTAAAGTCAAGACAAAAAGTTATAGATTTTTGTGTTACATTTTAGGATTTTAGCAATTCATCGCTTTAAAGCGTTAATTTTTTTCTAAAAAACAGAAAAAATACCAGCAAGTTAGTTGACAAATATTTCTAAAGTATGATAATCTTCAATAACACTATATCAATCTTAAGTAAAGGAGGGCATGACGATGTTAATTTTACCAGTATCATATCAAAGTACAACTGCATACATTGTCCATGTCTTCTAACATTTTTATTTTGCGTTGCAAATAAATGGCATGGTAACTCCTTGCCTTTTATGAAGAGACACATGCTCTTTTTTTGGGGTATGTGTCTTTTTTTGTGGCAAAAAAGGGTTGTAGTGATCATAAAAAAGGAGTGTATGTGTATGCGAAACAAAGGACAAAAAATGATTTTCATCAAGAAATTTATGGAGAGTGGGTAGCAAAGTTTTAACAGCACTTGAGAAAGAAGGTTATAACGTATGTTTGATGTTTTAAGTAAATTAAGCTGGTTTTTCAAGAAATACTGGAAGCAATATACAATAGCCGTTACGCTATTAATGATTGCGAGTGGCTTAGAAGTTGTTCCACCATATTTACTAGGGTCAATTATTGATATATTGACTGCTGGTGAAATGACACCAGCTCTATTAACGAAGTATATTTTGATTTTCCTGTGTATCATTGTTGGGGGTTATGCCCTAAATTTTGTGTGGCAATTCAGATTATTTGAAGGGGCTATTAACTTAGAGAAAATTTTACGCCGCAACCTTATGCAGCATTTTTTGCGTATGACACCAACTTTTTATGAAAAAAATCGTACTGGGGATTTAATGGCCCGTGCGACCAATGATTTAAACGCTGTGTCGCTAACTGCTGGATTCGGGATTATGACATTGATTGATTCCACAATTTACATGGGCTTTATTATTTTCGCCATGGGTTTTATGATTTCGTGGAAGCTTACTTTTTTTGCAATGCTGCCAGTACCAATTATGGCCATCCTTATTCAATATTTAGGGAAGATTGTGCATGAACGCTATATGAAGGCGCAGGATGTTTTTGGAGAGCTGAATGATAGTGTTCTAGAGTCGGTGGCAGGAGTGAGAGTTGTACGGGCATACGTACAAGAAAAAAAGGATGAAACAAATTTTGCAGAGATGAGCGAGATTGTGTATGAAAAAAATATGCATACTGCAAAAATTAACGCCTTGTTTGGACCGATTACAAAGGTCGGTACTGGGATTAGTTATGTTATAGCGCTTGGCTACGGTGCTCATTTAGTAGCGACTGAGGCTATGACAGTTGGGCAGCTTGTAACGTTTAATGTTTACTTGGGGCTAGCAGTTTGGCCAATATTTGCAATTGGGGAACTTATCAATGTGATGCAGCAAGGTAACGCTTCACTTGATCGTGTACAGGAAACGTTAAACTACGAGATGGATGTTCAAAATATTGCAAATCCTCAAATGATTTCAACACCAAATGCGATTGGCTTTGATGATTTAACATTCCAATATCCAATGAGCCAGGTGAAAAATCTTCAGCAAATTTCGCTGTCGTTGAAAAAGGGGCAAACACTTGGCATTGTAGGTAAAACAGGAGCGGGTAAAACGACCTTCCTACGACAATTATTACGCGAGTATCCAATCGGTGAAGGACAGCTATCGATTGATGGAGTCGATATTACTGCCCAAACGAAGGAGCAGTTACTCGACTGGATTGGTTATGTTCCACAGGATCATGTTCTATTCTCACGTACTATTCGTGAAAATATTTTATTTGGGAAAGAGGATGCTACACAGTCTGAATTGCAGCAGGCGGTTCGTGCAGCATACTTTGAAAGGGATTTAGAAAATTTACCAATGGGCTTAGAGACCCTTGTTGGTGAAAAGGGTGTATCTCTTTCAGGTGGTCAAAAGCAACGTGTTTCCATTGCGCGTGCTCTTATTAAAGACCCTGAAATTTTAATGCTTGATGACTCGCTTTCTGCTGTAGACGCCAAAACAGAGGCAAAAATTATTGAGAATATACAGCGAGAACGTCAAGACAAAACGACCATTATTACAACACATCGTTTATCAGGAATTCAGCACGCCGATTTAATCATCGTGCTAGACGAAGGTCAAATTGTAGAGCAGGGAACACATGAGCACCTTCTTTCACTACAAGGATGGTATAAAGAGCAATTTGACCGTCAGCAGCTAGAAGGAGGTGCCTCATGAGTACGAGTCAACGTTTAACACGCTATGCCATGTATTTTAAAAAACCGATACTACTTGGATTATTTTTCTTGACAATCGCCGTTTTTACGGAGCTTGTTGGGCCGTTTATTGCGAAGCATATTATTGATAATTACATGACAATTGGCCGCATTGAATTTAAACCAATTACTTGGTTATTAGTTGTCTATTTACTTTTAGCAATAGCTACAGCTGTATTACGCTATTTTATGTATATCTATTTACAAATGGGTGCTAACCGTGTTGTACAAAAATTACGTAAAGATGTATTTGGGCATATTCAAACATTGCCAATTCAGTACTTCGATAATTTACCAGCAGGGAAAATTGTTGCCCGTGTCACGAATGATACGGAGGCTGTTCGTAATTTATACGTTCAAGTACTTTCAAACTTCGTTACAAGTTTAATTTCTATTGTGGGTGTTTATATCGCACTCTTCATTTTAAATTGGAAAATGGCATTCCTAGCACTGGCTATGGTACCAGTCGTTTATTTATGGATGATTTTATACCGTAAAGTTGCTTCGAAATATAATGATGTTATTAGAACGAAAATTGCCGATATTAACGCAATGATTAATGAGTCAATTCAAGGGATGACGATTATTCAAGCATTCCGTCGTGAGCAGCAAATGACGAAGGAATTTGATGACATGAATAATGAGCATTATGCATATGAGCG
This sequence comes from Lysinibacillus sp. NPDC095746, assembly GCF_044763535.1. Taxonomy (NCBI): domain Bacteria; kingdom Bacillati; phylum Bacillota; class Bacilli; order Caryophanales; family Bacillaceae; genus Lysinibacillus; species Lysinibacillus sp. NPDC095746. Next base: position 37,379 of record NZ_JBIWGL010000031.1, on the reverse strand, counting down.
CAAGTTGCTTTTCCTCGATTCTGCAACTTCCTTCAACCTTGTTAATACATTAAGACTTCTTATGTTTACAATCTTTATTTTTTACTTTGGTACACAGTCATTTACAGCAACGGAAGTTATTTCTGCGGGGACATTATATGCCTTTGTTGATTATTTAACGCGATTATTTAATCCGATAACGAATATTGTCAATCAATTTTCTCAGCTTGAACGCTCACTTGTTGCAGGAAAGCGTGTCTTTGAGGTGTTAGATATTAACGGGGAACCAGTATCTGAAAAAAGTTTACCTAGATATAAAGGGAATGTGGTGTTCGAAGATGTTTCCTTTGCTTATAAAAATGATGAATACGTATTGAAAAACCTGTCATTTGAAGCACACCAAGGTGAAACCATTGCCTTAGTAGGTCATACAGGATCTGGTAAAAGTTCTATTATGAACTTATTGTTCCGTTTCTATGACCCTTCTAAAGGGAAAATTACGATTGATGGAATTGATATCACTTCGGTTCCTCGCCAAACAATGCGTGAACATATGGGCATTGTTCTACAGGATCCATATTTATTTACAGGCACTATTGCTTCGAACGTTAGCCTGAATAATCCTAAAATTTCACGTGAAAAAATAGAAACGTCATTAAAAGCTGTTGGTGGTGAGCGTGTTTTAGCGAACTTGCCAAATGGCTATGATGAGCCTGTTATTGAGAAGGGGAGCACACTGTCATCTGGACAGCGTCAGTTAATATCCTTTGCGCGTGCGCTTGCCTTTGACCCAGCTATTTTAATTTTAGATGAGGCTACTTCTAATATAGATACGGAAACAGAGGAGATTATTCAGCATGCGATGGATGTGCTAAAAAAAGGACGTACAACATTCATTATCGCTCACCGACTTTCTACTATTAAAAATGCAGATCGTATTCTTGTCTTAGATCGAGGTAAGATTGTTGAGCGTGGTACACATGATGAATTATTAGCGCAGGGCGGCATTTACGAAAAAATGTATCAAATGCAGGCGAATTCATTGCAATAATTTATGGAATACATGAAGCCCCACTCTATGAAAAATAAAGTGGGGCTTTCTATTTAAGATCTTACATTTTTAAAGACATTGACAACAAAGAATAGCACTGAAATTGCCACTGCGATACCGCCACCAGATACAAAGAGTTCAAATAACCAGTTTGGTACATCTATATAAACCATCATCATACCGACTAAAAGGAACGGTAATCCGATATTGTAAAACCAAAATTGTGCTTTGGCTAAACCTGTCTCAGCGGCATCTTTATATACAGAATAAATTATGCCGATTAAACCAGTTGTTAGCCAACCTACAACACCAATATGTGCATGTGTCGTCTTCCAGTCGAGTTGATTTGTATAATGCATAAACAGTCCAAAGGCCATAACAATCACTAAATATAAAACTGAAATCTTTATCCATTTAGCACCCATTTAATAAACAACTCCTTTCCCGAAATGATTTAGCAGCTATTACAGTTTATTCCTGTCGAATAAAAAAGATGACATTTTGTAAAATAAAAAAGTGTTTTATTGTATAATGCTAATTTTTTCCGTAGAATAAAAGCATGAAAAGTAGAAATTTGCCAATTGGAGGGTCTATGAAAAAGAAGATTAATTTTTTAATAATGATTTTATTGGTCTGTTACTCGACCATCATCTTTGTTGAGAAGGCAGGTGCTAGTGAGCAAATGATGACAACAAAAGTGAATAGTATTATTGCGAAGAGTTGGAAGAACAACGAGTACAGCATTACCGTACGAGATATAGAAACAGGTAATGTGCTCTACAATAATAATGGTGAAAAAATGATACGTCCTGCCTCTACGCATAAGCTTTTAGTTAGTGCCGCTGCATTGGATTTATTAGGACCAGATTATCGCTTTGCGACGAAGACGTATATCGATGGATCAATTGAAAATGGTGTACTTTACGGTAATATTTATTTACAGGGCGGGGGAGATCCAACGCTTCTACCTAGTCATTTAGAGTCATTCGCCAATGGCCTGAAAAAAATGGGTATCTCTAAAATTACGGGTTCTTTAATAGGGGATGATACTTGGTTTGATGCAGATCGCTTACCGAAGGGTATTGTACCTCAAGAAGAGAATCAACCTTATGCTTCACGTATTTCAGCATTAACGATTTCGCCAAATGATCAATATGATATAGCAAATGTGCAGGTGAAAGTGACAGGCTCAAAGGTTGGTACTGCAGCTAATGTTCAGCTCGTTCCGTTTGCAAGTAGTATCCCGGTTGTTAACAAAACGAAAATTGTTAAAAAGGGCGAGAAAAGTACTGTGAAAATTACAAGAGAATATGGTACAGATCGAATTATTGTAACGGGTAACTTACCAGCAGGTTCGCAGAAAAGTACATATGTAACTGTCTTTAATCCAACTCTATATACACTCGATGTATTTCGGGAAAAATTAGTAGCAAAAGGTATCCAAACAATGCCTCTTGAAACTGGGAAGGTACCTGAAAATGCACAGCAAGTAGGTATTTCGTATTCAAAGCCATTAACTGAGATTAACTTTAAATATTTAAAGTTAAGCATTAATGGCATGGGTGATATGTTGACAAAACAACTTGGACGAGAGTTACTCGGAGAAGGAAGCTGGTCGGCTGGCATCCAAGCAATTCGTACATATGGTAGTGATAATGGGCTTACTATGGATCAATGGTATTTTGTAGACGGTTCAGGTTTAAGTCATCAAAATCGAGTTAATAGTATGCAAGAAAGTCTATTATTATATAAAGTTCGAAGTAAATCCTGGTATAACTCATATTTAGATGCATTACCGCATGCAGGAAAAAAGGGCAGCCTTGTTGGTGCGACTTTAGAAAATCGTATGAAGGGCTATAGTGTATCTGCTAAAACAGGCTATATTTCTGGAACATATTCTTTGAGTGGTTATGTAAAAGGAAAAAGTGGTAAGTGGTATATCTTTAGTATTTTAACACAGGCGAATAAAACTTCAGCCATCCCAACTATTGATGAAATTGTTAAACAGATTGCAAATGAAATGTAAGCTTAATGGCTTAAATGAGCATGTACAAAGATGATAAAAGTAAAAATCTTGCTAATTCGCTTTTGTAATGATGAAAAAAGCTATACTAAACATAAAGCTATTTTTAAGCTGAACTAATTTTTGTATTAGTTCAGCTTTTATTTATGATTAAAGCTATAAGTTGGAATGCTTAAAATAAGTAGTTCAATATTTATGATTTGCATTGTTCTAGAAAAAGATTAACCATAAATCACACCTCACTCTTTTTTGTTATAATTAACAAAAAAAGGTGGGGTTATATGAAATTAACTATTTTAGTAGATAATAATACTTTAATTGATCGCTATTTTTTAGGGGAACCTGGGCTTTCTTTTTTTATTGAAGAAGATGATAAACGTATCCTTTTTGATACCGGATATTCTGATGTCTTTATAAAGAATGCAGAGAAAATGAGAATTGATTTAAGAAATCTAGATTATGTTGTTTTGTCGCATGGGCATGTGGATCATACATGGGGACTGACGCATTTAATTAGACTATATATGGAAGCAAAAAATGAAGAAATACTATACAATTCGCCTAAGATTATTGGCCATCCATTGGTTTTTAACACTAAACTATTTGACCCTGTAGGAGAGATAGGGAGTATCTTATCTCATGAAAAGTTAAGTAGACACTTTCCAATCCGATTAACGAAAGAACCATTATGGCTAACAGATCGACTAGTATTTCTAGGGGAAATTAAAAGAATATTTGATTTTGAAGGAAAAGATTCTATAGGGCAAGTTGTGACAGATCAAGAGCGTGTTAATGACTTCGTTTTGGATGACACAGCGATCGTTTATAAATCTTCAGAAGGGTTAGTTATTATCGTTGGATGTGCACATGCTGGAATATGTAACATTATCGAATATGCCAAAGAGGTATGTCAGGAAGAGAGAGTAGTTGATATTATTGGCGGATTTCATCTCTTACATCCGACGAAAGAGCAGTTAGATAATACAGTTCATTATATTAAAGATCTTAAACCTACTAAGCTTCATGCTTGCCATTGTACAGATTTACACGCTAAAATAGCTCTTTCGACAGTTGCTTATTTAGAAGAAGTTGGAGTAGGATTACAACTTTCATATCTATAAGTTCAATTTTGGACAATTAGCAATTTGGGCAAGAGAAATTGGTGAAATACCTATTATTTCAGATATTAGAGATTATAAACAAAACTATTCTCGACTTTTCGACAATCCATCCAATACCCCATCACACATCAATCTAAGGGCTTATGTGTAAAGACATATGAGCTCTTTATTCAGAGGAAATAAAAAAATAGAAGTGATAAGGCTGCAAAAAACGGTTTAATATTTTACAAAATTGCTCTTCTTATATAATCAAATCACTACCAAAAATACGGAAGTAATACCCCAATCAATTGGCATTCCCAAAACCACGGTGATCATCAGTTTTTCGAATATGGGAGAATAGAAAAGGTATGTGCACATTAAGAGTGACCGGATTTGAAGGTGCACATAACCCTCTATATAAGTTAATACATATGACTATTCGAAAACCTGGTGACAAAAACTGTTTCATCTTATTCTGAATTAACATATTTCAAACAAAGAATTTGAGAAGTTAACTAAATATACGTATGATTAAAGTAAATATCCTATGAGCCAGCTGGATAGTATTTATTCCTTGATAAACAATCTGCCCCGATTGTTGAACACAGGTTAAACAGCACTCTTAAACTAAGCTGTTTCATTAGTTGAATTACGGATAAAAAAATAAAACATAGTGGAATCAAATAAAGTTTTTTGTCATAAAGTTAGCTGACACTAAATAAATGAGGGGGTATTTAAAAATAAAAAGATTAGGATGTCGTACATTTAGTAAATACTAGTGTACGTCTTTTTTTCGTCCAATATGCATATAATTAGACTATATTAACTTTTTTCCAACTTAAAACGTCAAAAAGAGGGGTAAATTTTTTTTGCAAGAGAGGACTTATGTATGGAAAAAAATATGAAACGCTCTAAAGAAAAAAAGAGCAAGAAGAAAATTTGGCTATGGATAGTAGGTAGTTTATTAACAATTTTTTTAATTTTTATAGGTACTGCTTATTATACAATCCAAAAAACGATGAATAAAATAAATACACCATTACTTGAAACGACAGGTGATGAAAAAGAACAAAAAATAGTTACGAAAAAAGATCCGTTTTCTGTGTTAATGCTTGGAGTAGATGAACGTAAAAATGATAGTGGCCGTTCTGACACGATGATAGTCATTACCGTGAATCCTGAAAAACATACGATGAAGATGCTCAGTATACCTCGAGATACTCGTACAGAAATTATTGGACATAATTCCGTCGATAAAATTAACCATGCCTATGCATTTGGAGGCGTCCCAATGGCGGTGAAAACGGTGGAGCATTTTTTAGATATACCAATTGACTATTATGTGTTTATTAATATGGAAGGCTTCCTGCAAATTATCGACACGATTGGTGGGGTAACAATTGATAACGATATGGATTTAACTTATAACTCCTACCATTATCCGAAGGGGGAGATCACTTTAGATGGTGATAAGGCACTGATTTTTTCACGTATTCGTTATGAAGATCCCCGTGGTGATTTTGGTCGTCAAATTCGACAACGTCAAATTATTGAAGCGGTTCTGAAAAAAGCCTCTTCGACATCTTCTATTTTATTAAAGGCTACAGATATGCTTGATGTAGTAGGAGACAATGTCCGTATGAATTTTACGATGAAGGACTTAATCCAGTTACAAAGTATTTATAAAAAAATGGATGGTAAAATTGATCAGTTATCATTTAAAGAGGGAAATGGTAAAAGAATTGATAATATATGGTATTTCATGCCTGAAGAGACAGAGCTAGAAAAAATAAAATCGGAATTAAAAGCCAGTTTGCAATAAAAACTTAGGTGTGACAATTTGAGTATGATAGCTGTAAATCTATTGACAATGAAGGGAGGGAGATCAATGAATGGGAGGACCCAGGTGCTTAGGTATACAGCTCTAAACAATTGCATGCAAAGCTATGTGCCTAAGCGTAAGGTTCAAAAAAGTCGAGTCAGTTCAGCCATGCGACATTTACAACTATTGTGTTTAAAAATTTTTATATGAAAAATAAAAAAAATCATTCAGGTAGGGTGCATGCCTAGTTGAATGGTTTTTTTATTTTTTTCAGCAGGTATCCAACACGCTAAAAATCAGGAACTCAGTCTATGAATGCCACGTCCTGTGAATTACGGAAATGATCAACATCGGTATGCCCTCATGTAGGCTACAGCACATAGTCGATTTCGGACGTATTTTGCCTCGCTATAAGTGTTTTGAATTGATCGTTTGAAAAATCAGAAAATTGATGTATAATTTTATTAGAAATGGTTGAGGGAGTGATTGTGTTGATTATAGGCACAATTTTATTAGTAGTTGCAGTACGTGCAGGTATTGGTTTAGCAGTCGACTTCATTAATAGCAGCATCACTCTACTACACAAAGTAACCATTCTTACTCGAAAAACAAAAGAATAGGATGCACCTAGGCAAAGTTATAAAGTAACTTTGTCTATTTTTGTGGCTCATAATCCATTTGTCATAGACGAGACCATGGAGCTGAAGAGAAATAGATGATCTCTCGATGCCCCTTGAAGGCCTCTAGCTGGAACAGAAAATCAACCTCATGTTTTGCTGATGAGTCATTTTGGTGAACTTGGAACAATTTATGTGATTAATTCGTCAAAATACTGTAAAAAATGTTATACTATAAATAAAACAGTATCGGGGAATGAGCATGCAAGAAGAGAAATCAAGTTTCAAAAAAGAATTACTATCTTATCTTAAAATTATTGTGATTACAGCTATAGTTGTTTTAGGCTGTAAGCAATTCTTATTTGCACCGATTAAAGTGCAAGGGGCTTCTATGTACCCAACTTATCATGATAAAGATATTATTATGGTAAGTAAAATGAGCAAAATTGAACGCTTTGATCAAATTGTTTTTCAATCACCAACAGAAGATGAACTCTATATTAAACGAGTGATTGGCCTGCCAGGTGATACAGTTGAAATGAAAGACGATGTTTTGTATGTAAATGGCAAAGCTTATAAAGAAGATTATGTGAATCGTCAAACAGATGATCCTAATCAATTACGTATTACAGAGAATTTCACATTAGAGCAATTATTAAATGAAAAAAAGGTTCCTGAGGGTATGTATTTTGTACTAGGGGACAACCGTTTGAAAAGTTCTGATAGCCGCCACTATGGCTTAATTTCTAAAGATGCCATCTACGGTGAAGCTAAATTAACCATATATCCGTTTAGTCGTTTCCATATTGGTCCAAAATAAATAATTGGGATTTTCAGTGAAAAAAGAGGCTGCGCTTGTGTTGCCTCTTTTTCCACTTTTTTAGTTGGCTGATAACTCTTTACAAACTTTATATGTGGGGTAATAGACACAAACTGTTGAATTTTCAACTGTTTCTCTTATGGGGATTTGCTGTTTGCTGAGACTAGGAGAAATGATTGCTTGTTTATCGATTGAGAGCCCTTCTATTACTGGTTCTACACCATAAAACAACAATAAAAAATAGCATACTAAACCTACTATACGCAAACAATCACCTCGCAATGTTCTGTTATATTAGTATGTATGGTCAAACTTAAAAAAATATAAGTAAAATCTAAAACTTCTCTCTTTTGAAATGATTTTTTATTCGGTAAGCGTTTGTATGTCAATGATTGAAAGGTATAGTAAATCGATTTTATGAAATAAATGTTGCCATGGAAAATTCAATATGCTAATATAGCTAACGTAAATATTTGATCTGTATAACCTCAATGATATGGATTGAGGGTCTCTACCAGGAACCATAAAATCCTGACTACAAAAATTTTGCTTTATTTTTGTAGTCAGGATTTTTTTTTTTAACTTCTTTCAGCAAAAGTCTCCCATCTTTATAAGTGGTAAGATGAATGCGGTTTTAAGTCACTTTTCAGCGGTGTCCAAACATATGTACCTGTCGCGCTACGCTTTCGGTACAAAAAGCATCCGCTGAAAGAAGTTAATGCCTCTGGTGGATGTCACAGAATCCGCTTTGTGCATGCACAACCCGATTCCGTACGCAATTATGCTGAGGCATAAATTGATACCTCTCTACAAAAATGAAAGTGTAACAGAAGGGTGATTATTATGAATTGGAGAGTATATATTCTTGCCGTTACTACCTTTGCAGTAGGATTGGTGGAATTAATTGTAGGTGGTATATTACCAACAATTGCAGAGGATTTAAATGTGTCCTTAGCAACTGCGGGACAATTAATTACAATATTTGCTCTTGTCTATGCAATATCTGCTCCTGTCCTTTTATCATTAACCGCAAAAGTGGAAAGGAAGCGCCTTTATCTTATTTCTTTATTTATTTTTACTTTAGGTAATCTGATGACGTATTTTAGTACGACATTCTCGATCGTCATGATTGCTAGAATTTTCACGGCGATGAGTACCGCATTGGTCATCGTTTTATCCTTAACGATTACAACAAAAATTGTTGAACCAAAACATCGTGCAAAAGCTTTAGGGCTTGTTTTCGTAGGTGTCAGTTCGGCACTTGTCATCGGTGTCCCAATGGGGATATTTGTAGCTGAAGCATTTGGATGGCGAGCTGTGTTTTTAGGAATTGCGCTTCTTTCAACTGTATCTATGATTCTTATTGCGTTACTGCTTGAAAAAATGCCTGTTGTAGAAGTTGTTCCATTAAAGGCTCAAATTAAATCATTAGCGAATTTAAAAATCTTAAGTGCACAATTAACAACACTATTTATGCTGGCTGGTCATTATATGCTTTACGCATATTTAACTCCATTTTTAGTAGAAGCATTTGACATGAGTGCCTCATGGATTAGTATCTGTTATCTAATCTTCGGAATAGCGTCTGTCAGTGGGAATGCTATCGGTGGTTGGCTAGGCGACAAAATTGGTACTGGTAAAGCCATTCTATTGATTGTATCTACCTTCGCCGTTGTATTATTTAGTATTCCTTACACGATTGTTGCGTTACCACTCTTTTTAGTCGTAACAATTTTATGGGGTGCACTTAGCTGGGCTCTTACACCGCCATTACAAAATTATTTAATACAGACTGATCCAAAAACATCTGATATTCAACAAAGTTTAAATACGGCTGCATTACAAATCGGTATATCCATAGGTTCAGCTGTTGGTGGGGCTATGTTTACTGTTACAGGATCTGCTATGCATTTATCTAGCTTCGGTGTCATTTTAGTTTTATGTGCGCTAGGCTGTGCTATTTTCTCTCTAAAAAGAGCGCCAGTTTCACATGAGGCTGAGCTAGGGCTGAAATCGGCCCACAACAATTAGAGTGGCTCATCGAACGCCCCGGGAAAGCGCTCAGTCGGAACAGAAATCAAGTAATAGTAATAGCTAGAATTTTTGATGAAATTTGGCCTTTCATTAAGCATTTTGCGAAAACGTATGTCATGTGAAAAGTTGATTGAAGTGGAGGCTTAGCGATAATCTCTGGGGTCAGCAATAAAGAGGAACAAAGGCTAAAACTATCACGTCCTGTGATAACGCCTTCGTGACCAACATCATGTTGTGGCCCCCCCGGGAAAGCGCCCAGTCAAAACGGAAATCAACCACGTTATGGTAACGAACTTTTAGAGTAAATTTTTTGGTTTAAATATCCAGAAAATACTACTGTAAAAGAAGGACAATTATATAGAGAGATAGAATGTAAGTTTAGAGGAGGTTGGTAAATACATGCAGATAGATTTAACGGAATTTAAAGAATCAAATGTGAAAGTGTTCGCAACGATTGACCAGACGCTTTACCGAAATGTGGGTGCTATTATTTTATATGAAGAGGATTCACACACTTTATCTGTACGAAAATTGAAACGAAAAATCGCTGATCAATATATACCAACAGACGAACTCGAAAACTTTCTGTTCGACTCTCAAGCAGATGCTATAAAATTTACTCATAAGCTTACTAGAATGAGTGCACTCGATTATTTATTAATATCGAATAAAAAAAGCTAAATGATATAAGATTAATTGGGATTGTCCATAACTCTAATGGAGAAATAATATTACAAAATGGGACCATAGGAGATATTCCATTACTTTTGTTTAGTGCAACAAATAATGGCTATAAAAATTGGTCACAAACACAAACAGAATTATTGGGGTTATCTACAAATACGAAGCAAGTAGTTTATGAAAACACTAAGCACTACATTCATCATGAAAAAGCTGAACCTATGGCACATGAAATTCAAATATTTTTAGAACAACTCGATTAAAATGTATTCAGGTTTCTTCAATTGTTTTAATTAAACTCGTGTAATTCAAAACGCTTTCTGTACATGAAATAATTAGAGAATCAAAATGCGTCTTCTAAAAAAATTATATTAATAATATCTAGAGAAAACAGTTTGTAATCGCAAGCTGTTTTTTTATTGTACGCCTAGCATGGACGTAATCTAATTGGTACCAGTCAGCCACAAAGATAGAAGTAGTGTTAGCCATGTGCAAGGCACCTCCTACTCGATAAGGAAATTGTAGAGTTTTAAGTTGTGGATAATCAAGGGCAGAGTTTTCTCTAAGCTAAGACATTATATCCTCGAGGTCACTTCAATCGAGTGCTTTAACGCAGAGGCTTTATCAGCGATTTTAGCTCTTTTATCAGCGATGTTCGAGGCTTTATCAGCGATTCTAACTCTTTTATCAGCGATGTTCGTTTGTTATTTGCCCTTCAACTTTTGATGTAATAAAGATTCTTAATTTCTTAGTAGTACGAGTACTGCTGCTCAAAAATTGATGAAATTTGCATAAATATAATACAGAATCCATTTTATATGTTTACCTATCAAATAAATATTTAATTTCTATATCGATTATTATCATACTGGAATGGGACAAGGAATAGATTGTTGTAGTTAAAGTATTTTAGGGGCTCGAGTAGATAGAGAGTCTGATGATTCAATACTATTTTTAGGATATATAAGTTTCTCTCTGCCTAAGATAGATAATTCAAAGGGGTCTACTGTTGGGAATCTAACGTATTAACTAATAACAGTATTTTCTCCTGAATCCAGTCAGTGAGAAGGAATTCGGGATAGGATGCTGTTGTGAGTTACTTAATAATTTCAATTGGAGGGGGAATCGAATGTCAGACTATCATCAACAATCATCAGCTGAAGTTATGAAAAATTTGAACGTGACAGATCAAGGATTGAGTGATTATGACGTTCAAAAGAGGCAAGAAGTGTACGGCTATAATGTATTGAAGGAAGGAAAAAAAACAAGTGCATTCGCCGTTTTCTTTGGGCAGTTTAAAGATTTATTAGTCATTATTTTAATCATCGCTGCTTTCGTTTCATTTCTATTAGGGGAAGTAGGAAGCACGATTGTGATTATGGTTGTCGTTATATTGAACGCGATCCTAGGAACTGTACAGCATATTAAGGCAGAACAGTCTTTGGATAATTTAAAAGCCTTAACCTCTCCGATTGCCAAAGTAATGCGAAATAATCAACTCATAGAGATTTCTTCAGAAGATATAGTCGTTGGGGATCTTCTATATTTGGAGGCCGGCGATTATATAAATGCTGATGGAAGATTATTAGAAAGTCATAATTTGCATATCAATGAAAGCTCGCTGACAGGTGAATCAATCGCTGTAGCGAAAAGTATCGATCCTATTAAGGAAGGCAATGTAACAGTTGCTGATAAAAGGAATATGGTGTATTCTGGAAGTTTTGTGACAACAGGTCGAGGTATTGTCATGGTTACAGCTATTGGGATGCAAACGGAAATCGGCAAAATTGCAAATTTACTCGATACTGCAAAAGAAAAGAAAACACCTTTACAAGTAAGTTTGGATCATTTCGGAGAAAAATTAGCTTTAGGGATTACGTTAATCTGTTTAGCCATTTTCGTGATTGACCTTGTTAGAGGGCGTGCGCTAGTAGAATCGTTTATGTTTGCTGTTTCACTTGCCGTCGCAGCAATTCCAGAAGCATTAAGCTCCATTGTTACCATTGTGCTAGCTTTTGGGACACAAAAAATGGCAAAGGAAAATGCCATTATTCGAAAGCTTTATGCTGTTGAAAGTCTTGGCAGTGTATCTGTCATTTGTTCAGATAAAACAGGGACATTAACTGAAAATAAAATGGTTGTACAAGAGGTATATGTGGATGAAAAAGTTATTCCACATGATCAGCTACACACTGGAAATGCAGTTGAGAAAGATCTTATGTTAAAGGCAATATTATGTAATGATGCTGTAGGAAGGGACGATAAGGAATTCGGTGATCCTACTGAGATTGCACTCGTAAAACTAGGAAAGCAATATGGTTTTGACGAAATCCAGATAAGAGATCATTATCCAAGGGTGACCGAAATACCTTTTGATTCAGATAGAAAGCTCATGAGTACTGTAAATACTATCAATCAGCAATCTATCATGATTACAAAAGGAGCATTAGACGTCCTTCTCCCTAAAATTATAAAAATAAAAACTTCAAAAGGTATAGTTACTATTACAAATCAACAACGTCAAAAAATCGAAGCGGTAAATCGTGATTTTTCTATGAATGGGTTAAGGGTGCTAGCAGTCGCCTACAAAGAGGTAAAGGAAAATCAAGCAATTGATGCAAGAGCTGAAAAAGACTTAATATTTGTTGGTTTAGTCGCGATGATGGATCCGCCAAGACAAGAATCTAAAGGTGCAGTTGAAAAGTGTATAAAGGCTGGTATCAAACCGGTGATGATTACAGGGGATCATAAAATTACAGCAACCGCTATTGCCAATCAAATCGGGATTTTAAATGATCCTTCTGAAGCGATTGAAGGGCATGAAATAGAAGGCCTAACAGATCAGCAGCTTCAAGAAAAGGTTAATAATTTTTCTGTTTATGCCCGAGTAACACCAGCTCAAAAAATTCGTATCGTTAAAGCGTGGCAGGAAAAAGGACATGTCGTCGCCATGACAGGAGATGGTGTTAATGATGGCCCAGCTCTAAAACAGGCCGACATTGGTGTGGCAATGGGCGTTACCGGTACAGAGGTTGCTAAGGATGCCTCTTCTATGATACTAACAGATGATAATTTTTCAACGATTGTTAAGGCTATTGCAAACGGTAGGAGTATCTATACGAATATTAAAAACGCTATTTTGTTCTTATTATCTGGGAATGCAGGTGCCATTTTTGTTGTTTTATATGCAACAATATTAGGTTTACCAGTTCCTTTTGCGGCTGTGCATCTATTATTTATTAACTTACTAACAGATAGTTTACCGGCGATTGCAATCGGTCTAGAGCCGAATAATAAAAAAACAATGAAGGACAAGCCCCGAAATATTCATACACCGTTATTAAACAAAGCATTTACTACTCAAGTGGTACTCGAAGGATTGCTAATTGCCATTTCTACAACTATTGCCTTTGAGATCGGATTGTCAACGGGAGATACCCTAACGGCGAGCACTATGGCATTTACGACATTATGTTTGTCACGATTAGTGCATGGCTTCAACTCCAGAGCTAAAGAATCGATCTTCGCCATTGGACTATTTTCGAATAAATATACTTGGCTTGCATTCTTTATCGGTTTTTTAAGCTTACACGCAGTATTGTTTATTCCAATGCTTACAAGTGTGTTTGAGGTTGCCACATTAAGCACCGCACAATTAGGCTTTATTTATAGTTTGTCTGTGCTACCGTTCCTTGTGAATCAGTGGTACAAGCTGTTGTTCGTGAGAAGTCGATAACAAGGTAAAAACACAGAAGCTCTCGTTGTCAAATGAGAGCTTCTTACATTACAGTCTTAGTAGGAGCTAGAAGCCAGCCTTTGTCATTACTGAGTCGCACTAGCTTTGCACCAAGTATGGCATACCTCATATGAAGTTCTCCATATTTTCCAGTATGCTTCTTCTTAACGGATATTTCTAAAGGCTGGCTAACTGAAATAAGTGAAGAAGCTATATTCATCGATAAAATGGCGCTAATTTCTGTATCATTAATGGCTTTTTTTCCTCGGATATTGCCCATTTTCAATTGTCTGTAATCGATTGAAGTAGTAGGAGCAAGTACCCCGTTTTCCTTTAATAACACTGTTAGATGTTTATTTTCCTCTTTTAAACATTGCACAAAATCCACGATAATAGCCTTTAATTTTTTATCAATGGCATGCTTGAAAAACGCATGATTTGAAGCTATATAGCCATTATTAACGCCAATCTGTGTCCATATTTTAAAAATTTCCCTATAGCGTAGTGTTGCTAGATTTCCATTTACTAATTCCATAGTTACACTTCCTAACTCATGTTCTCGTTCATTTACTTGAGATTAGGATGTGTTAATAAATGAAATTCTAATCACTTTTTACAATAAAAGGGGTTAGTAATTATAACGTGAGGTTGATTTCCGTTCCGACCGGGCGCTTTGTTGCTGTCGCTTCGCTTTCGCACAGTCAAAACATTTGTTGCTGTCGCTTCGCTTTCGCACAGTCAAAACATTTGTAGCTGCCGCTACGTTAACACTACGCTTTCGCACAGAAAACATCCGCTACGCTGCAGGGTCTCGGGCCAACAGATGTTTTTTGCGCGAAAGCGTGAGTGTAACGTAGCGACAGCAGCACGATGTTGGTCACGAAGGCGTTATCACAGGATGTGATGCTTTTAGCCTTCGTTCCTCTATTGCTAATCCCCAAAGAGTCGCCCAGTCTCCACTCCAATCAACTTATATACACGGCATGTGTTTAAACAAATGTCATCCTAAATTAATAAGTTTATTCCTATTGATTGTAGACAAACGCTACTCTTGATTGCATAAAGCTGTATAGTAATTTGATGATAGGGGATTTTTGGTGTTTTAATCAAAATTATAATACTGTTTTGGCTCTAGCTCATAATAAAGATGAGGAGCTGTTGATTTTTCACGGAGAGTGGCGACTCCTGCGGGATGAGCTTGCGCTGAAAGCCCCGCAGGAACGCAGTGACGAGGAGAATCAATTATGCCTTGGCATAATTGCGTCCGGAATGGGCTTTGTGCTTGCATAAAGAACTCCTTTCCAATTCCGTGACATCCGCCGGAGGCTGTAACTTCTATCTGCAGGTGTCCAAACACTGCGGATAGAAGTTACAGCCAAGCCCGCGGAAAGTGCCAACTCGGAGTGAAAATCAACTTTTGTTTATTGTTACGCATTATTTGTAGATAAGCTGAAAGTGTTATTCTTTTAACTTCTTGCTTTTATAGCTATTAATGGTTGTTTTTAATGCTGCGAAATTTCCAATAGCTGCGTAACCATAAAAAAAGCCCATAAATATTCCTGCAATAAGATTATGTCTATGGCTTATGAAAATAGAAATAGTCAAGCCAATAGCAAGGGCGATCGCGGGAACATATTTAGGCTGAACATGCATAAACACCTTAATGAGCTGTGTAATAAGTAACACGGCTGGAACGGCTATTATAGCATCCCAAAAATTCGTATGGATCACTGGAAATAATTCCATTTTCTACACCTCTTTAGTAATAACGAAGCTATGACTTAAAATTAGATTTTCCTTTTTATTTATTTTTATGCCATAAAAGGTGTAGCGCTTATGAGTCATACACTGTTGCTTAATAATATGAGCCATAAGGATTCATATATGGATTCATATTTGGATAGTGATATGGGGGATATGGGTTCATAAATTGTGAAGGTCTATACTTATTTTTATGTTTATGATGAGGATCTTTTTGCTCCTTTTGATCTTTTTGCTTTTCAGAGGTTGATTTTACACGGTTACAGTCTTTAGGTGGACCGATATATGTTGATGGTACAATAGGCGCGATAGTTTTCTTCCACTGATTTTCATCTAAACAATAAGTGTGAGCCATAACATTGGAAGGTGTAAATTTCAAGATATCTGAACCTAAAATAACATCAGGGGTTGGAGCATCAAAAATAGCTAGTAAATGCGTGTCATTCTCAGTAGCTATTTCATAATGCCACCATCCTTGTGGTACATTGGCAACTTGGCCAGGCTCGATAGGATAGTTTTTAAACTCTTTTGTAAAGGGATTAAAGATAGAAACAATGGCTGCACCAGAAATACAATAAATAAGTTCTGCTGCATTTTGATGATAGTGAGGCTCTATCACCTTATTTCTACTTAGAAAAATATCAAGCAAAGATATATTTTCTAACGTATTTAATTGTTCTACACCTAGAATATTAATAAAATTTCGATCATCTTTTTTGAAAAGAGTATTGTCATTTACATCTGAAGTGAACTCGGTTGATGACGAAGTATAGTCAATATTCGAGCTAATAATTACATCCTTTCTAATTAATTTTCAAATCCATATCTTAAGCACAGAATATGTACAAAGCTATTTTAGGCTTACACGAACGCCCATTGTCTTTATTTAACAAAATGTCTTCTGTGCGAAAGCGAAGCGACAGCAACAATAACAACAACAATTACGCCAAGGCGCAATTAATTTAGTTATGCTCTAAATACTCCTTAAAAATTAGCTGAAATTCCCTCTTCTAACCGAGAACATATGTACGTATAATAAAAGTACAAACATTTGTTCTGTTTTAAAAAACAGCTCTGTTGTGCTCACTGCATATAAGGGGCTAGTGAAAAGGAGCAACGAGGATGAAAGAACAGTTAATAAAAGTAATGCAGCGTCAACAAGTAGTTAGCATGATGTATGTAGCCAAGTCGGGTGTTATTACGAAAAGGCGTGTAAAAATCTTAAAGATTGTTGGTGATTCCTTTACAGCATTTTGCTATACGAGACAGGCAAAGCGTACGTTTATTTTTAACAATGTTTTAGCAATAATGCCCGTTACACATCGAAAGCGTGAGGTGATATGAATTACGACAATCTACCTCATAAGGACATTTTTTGTATTGACATGAAATGCTTTTATATGGGGTATGCTTTATAGTAGTTATAGTATTCTATGGAAAAAGATACGATGTTTAAAATAAAGTTGTGACGAACCATCCCTTTAGATTATTGGCTAAAGGGATAGTTTTTGTTTAAAAGAGCGAGAACATCGCAAGCTAAGAAATGGATTAAAGAAGGTCGAGGCACTGGTATTGGTTCGGAGTATAAACCTGATACATGAATATTTAAAAATATATATTATAAGCCAGGTTTTTTTTTATAAAAAGTTGAAATAATAGCAGATAAACATAATATTAAGAGAAATGTATACCAATTAAAAAATAAATGATTTGAAAAAGTGTTTAGGTAATTTAATTCGTAATCATAATTATCTTTTATATTACTATGGAAGTTTAAAATTCTAACAACTGTAACAGTTAATAAAATAAAAAATAAAAATATAGATGAATATCTGAATAAATACTTATTGATACCAGACTTCATATAAATGCTATTAAAAATAATAGTCATAGATATAAAAAAGTACAAAATGAATGGAGAAAACATAAAAATAAAAATTAATGCAGCATTTCCATTTCCCCCCGGCATAAGATCTACGCTATCTTTAAAATTAAGACTATACTTATTTGTCAATATCATCGCTACAATTGTAAGAATAAAAGTAAATACGACTGTTGATGGGAAAAATTTTTTCATAATTACTCACCTCATATATTTAATTAATTTACGAAAAAGAATGAAATAACGGAATAAAATAGAATATATTCACTATTATAGTGTATAAATTTATAATTGTCTTTTTTAAAAAAATATGAGTAAAGAATATTACAAATAATCAGTATTTTCAGACTATTCTCAAGAAAATACGAAAAATGTAAAATAAAAATGATAATTTACATTATCTAATCTGAAAAAAGGGGTAGAATATGGAAAAAATTGTCCTTTTAATGAGTTTCGTGATTTTCTGTAGTTTGGGAATTAGTGAAGCGTCAGCAAGTGAGAATGTTATAGTTAATCCACAATTGGAAAGACAAGCCAAAAACGAATTGGTAACTATTTATGAAGAATCGCCTGAAATTGAATTATCAATTATCCGAGAATTGTATCACTCAGATGATAGTATTATTGCCTATTATTATCAAATTATCAATAAAGGAGAGTTAACAGGCTTCGTAATTGTTTCAGCTAAAGAAGAATTAGGGACATTGCTAGAATCAGGGGATTTTGAAAATGAAATCGATAGTCGTTATGGCGAGAGCATCAAAGAAAATTTAGATATGAAAGCATATTATGAACCACTAGGTGATTTAATCTTTGCCTCTAATTCATCTCAATTAATCCAGAAATTTGAAAAAATGAAAGGCTAAGCTATCGATACTTTGAACAAACAAGGGGAAGTTGATGAGGAGTATATACAACATATAGAGAGTCTAACATTTGGAGTGGACATTAATTCAGCTTCAATTCAACAAGAAAAATTTAGGAATACGGATAATGGCAGTGATGTAAAAAAAGTAGAATTGGTCGACTTAGGGGAAAACGTATTTTCTACATTATCTACATTATCTACAGCAGATGCATCTTTACCAGTAGTTAGACTTTATCAAAGAATGTCCGGCGTAGTGAATCCGAATAGTTCGTGTGGACCAACTGCTGGCGCAATGATTACTAATTATTATAAAAGTTTAGGTTATAATGTAAGAGCTTCTTCTTATTATGGTGGCAATGCAGGTTTAATTAACCAGTTATATTATATGATGAACTCTTCCTTCATAGGAACAAACCAATACTCGCTCCATAATGGTCTTCAAACACATTTAAATTTAGATAAAAATTTATGGGTAGGAAAATCAAGAGGTCATGCTAGTGGTGTTGAACCGCCAACTTATGCAAATGTAGTCAACGCTATTGACAAAAAATATCCTTTAGCGATGTTAACATACCTAAGTTCTGAAGATCCGTATCATTGGACAGTGATTAATGGTTATTACAGTAATGGAGATATTAGTTATTTAAATCCTGATGGTAGTTCAAGTTCATCTACAAAAGTTAAAGCTTCTTTAATGTTTGAAAGCAAGGCAGGATATACTTATATGGCATTGAAATAAAATGTAGATTGAAATAAAGTCATACCATTTTACCCCTTTAGATTTTAGTTATCTAAAGGGGTGTTTTTATGTCTAACATCTATGAATCCACATGAAATTTTAAAAGTATCCATCAAAGCATTGATTTTCTACCATTTTGAAAAGTTTTTGATTAAACTTTTTTACAAAAATCAACCTAGTATGTATATAAAATCAATATGCTGAATTGGTCGAACATCAATTTTAAAATGGTTTTATGAGGGAATTGATCATATCATTGTTACTTCATAGCCATCATTCATATCGCCATCTATTAAATCTTCCATAACGGTGGGTGTAAGACCGGGGGGCACCCCGCACCCCTGAGCCTCCCAATCGTTATGCAACAATCACGCATGTTTGTTTAATTGTTAAAAACCTTCATTCATTTATAGAAGGTAAACGAACCAGATGCTTACGACAATAAACCAAATGTTGATTGACAACAGGAACACTCGCTCACATATCCCAAAGATAAATCGCAACGGCTTGAACATCGTGATAATAACAGCCCCAAGTGAGATAGAAGAAACCATGGTTATGATGTAAAAAAATAGATTTAGATTTTCAAAGTCCTCCAGTAATTTCAAATGACTTCCTCCACGATTAATGACCATATAGGAAAAAGTGAACGCAAGAATAGCAAATAAGTAATGGAGTTTTCCTCGAACCGTAAGTTTTTCTCCTTCTAGGTCAGTTGGAAAGAATAACATAAGGATACGGGAGATGACCATTAGAATGATTAAAATTGGAATGGACGAGGATATGGAGAAGCGATCTTTTACATTTAACAACACGATAGCAAGTGACAATGCCCCTAAGTTGCTGAACCAAGCGTAAATTAAAAATAAATTTTTTGTAGCACCTACACCGTAATCACTTACAGCATGTCGAAGAGGATGATAGCCTGTTTTCTTAAAGTGAAGTATGAGAAAAAAAATGAAATAACTCAAAAAGAACAATACGGCCACAATCGATAGAGTTTTCTCGATGGACAATTTCAGACCTCCCAAAGTTCATTCAGATTCAGTTCCCTAACAGTTCCTTCCTCGTTTGTTGAATAGCATCGTCGACAATTTAATTTTAAATGACTTTATTATTTTATGATTTAAACGGTTTTATTATCACGAAACTTGTTTTTTATGAGAATCCATTTTTGTAAACGGAGATATATAACATTTTCACTTTAGAAAAAAAGCAAAAAACGAGCCTGTGAATTTAATTATTCGTTAGCTCGTTTCATGAAAATTAAAGCGGAAGGTCTTTTCGTTTAAATACTTCTAGACTTGCTATATAAACAACTATACCAATACCTAAAAGAATGATTAGCTTCCACCAATAGTTTTCACCTTCCAGAATAGCAGTTGTATCAAATAATGCATTGACTGTGAAGTAATTAAGTACATTAAGGCTTTCGTCAACCGTACTTAACAACTGGAATAAGAAAAGGCAATAGGGATACCAGTCCCAAAAGCAAGGGAGTTTTTCGTTAAGTTGCAATAGCTTGAGAAAAAGAACGAAATACCGCTGATATTAATTTTATTTGTTTTATAATGTTTCACGTCTACTTGACAGTGGTAAGTCTAGTGCCATTGAGTACCTGGTATTTTATTGTTTCCAAAAATTTAATCTTGTTAAAATGCAAACGTTTGTTCTAGAATGTATACAAACAAATGTTCTTACGTATGATAGGTAAAGGGAAAATTAATGTGCCAATAAAAAATATCAATAATACACAGCTATTATTTATGAAATTTCGAGAGATAGTGGGAGGAAGCTAAGATGATAGAGCAACTGATTAAAGCTATGCAGCGCAAACAATTTGTGAACATGATGTATGTAGCAAAAGGTGGTTCCGTATCAAAAAGGCATGTAAAAGTCATTAAAATTGTTAGTAATTCATTTCAAGCATTTTGTTTTACAAGACATGCAAAACGTACTTTTTTGATCAGTAATGTTCTAGTCGTTATTCCTTTTGTTAGTAAGGGGCGTGAAGCTGTATGAATTATGAAAGTATGCCCAATAGACCTATTATGTGTATCGATATGAAATGCTTTTACGCCAGTATCGTAGCGATGTTACATGGGTTAGATGTTTTAAAAACGCCAGTTGCAGTAGTTGCAAATTTTGACCAACCAGGTAGCGTAGTGCTTGCTGCGTCCCCCTTAATGAAAGAAAAATTTAATATCAAAACTGGTAGTCGTCGTTATGAAATACCTAAACATCCTGACATTAGATTGTTTGAGCCTAAAATGAGTTTCTTTATTCAAATGTCGATGACGATTACAAAATTAATCTCTAATTACGTCCCGGTTGATGCTATACATGTGTATAGTGTAGACGAAAGCTTTGTTGATTTAACCGGCACTGAAAAGCTTTGGGGTTCACCTGAAGAAACGGCTAAGGAAATACAAAAGGCCATTCTTGACCAATTTAATATACCTAGTGCAGTAGGTATGGGACCAAATATGTTAATAGCTAAATTAGCTTTAGACCTTGAAGCAAAGAAAACAGGCTTTGCTAAATGGACGTATGAGGATATTCCAAAGAAATTATGGCCAGTACGACCCCTATCCGAAATGTGGGGCATAGGAAAACGAATGGAAGCAAATCTAAATGCTATGGGAATACAAACAGTTGGTGGTTTGGCTAATACAGATCTAAAAGAATTAGAAAAGGGCTTTGGTGTAATGGGCAATCAACTCTATTATCATGCATGGGGAATAGATCTATCCAAATTAGGGGAGCCGTTAATAACAAACGGTACTTTAAGTTTTGGGAAGGGCCAAATGCTGATGAGGGATTACCACACACGTAAAGAAATCTCTGTAGTGCTCCTAGAAATGTGCGAAGACGTAATGAAACGCACACGTGATGCAGGGTTTGTTGGCCGTACAATCAGCTTAGGTCTTTCTTATAGTCGAAACGCCATGACCAAAGGGTTCCATCGGTCTAAAACAATTGCAGTGCCGACAAGTGAAACCCTTGTAATGTATAAAACTTGCCTTGAATTACTGGATGAACACTTTGCAGGTGAACCAGCTCGACAGTTATCTGTCCGAATAGCCAACTTAGAGAGAGAGCATAGTATCCAATTAGATTTATTTGACGAGCGCAAACCACAACGTCAAGTCATAGGACCTACTATGGATGCCATACGCAATCGGTTTGGAGCAACATCAATATTAAGAGCAGTTTCTTTCACAAAAGCTGGTACAGCTATTAATCGAGATCGCCTAGTTGGTGGTCATTTGGCATAGGAGTGATTTATGAATGATACAGGACAGAGGTAATATTAAATGGGCATCGATGATGTTGCCAGAGCATTTAGAGCTTCTTAGAGAGTATAAACAGGAGCGTACAGAACAGCCAAGAGAATTGACTGAGTGGGAACTGGAAGAACTACAAAAAACAATCGATCAAGCTTTTAATCAGCAATTGGACATAAATTTAGAAGTGTGGAAGGACTACAAAATTACACAATGGACTGGAATAATTAAATCGATGAATACTAATGAGCTCATACTTGAAACACTACTTAAAACGAAAAGTATTCCAATCCAAAGTATTCAATCAGCCCAACTGGATGTTGATTACTATGATTAAAGCCGACGAAAGACAATTACTTCATAAGTATCTTTTATTAGAACTAGCAGTTAAATCATTGCAGGTGGACTATTGTAAATTAGAGCAGTTTAAAATGAAAACGGTATTTCTTCCAATGATGGATTCATTGCTAAAAGATCTAAGACAAGAATATTTTAACCTCAAACGAGAACTGGCACAAAAACGTATACGAGTCGTAGGTTGGCAACCAGTAGATGAATACTTTAGTGACGTGCAAGTTGCCACTGCAGGTAATGATGTAGTACTCCGCTATGCAAATCAAGCTCTTAAATCACAAGTGGAAAAGCTGTTGATTAATCATATTAGAAACAACAAATGACAGGTATTAGACCTGTTTTTTATAGGCTGTTTTCCCATAAATCTAAAGTTGAGTCGACTAATTGAGAAAAGATTGAAATTGATTTAATAAATTTATTTCCTTTACGTACAGCTTGACTTGCTGTGACAATGGCTCCCATAGTACCACTTTGAAGTTTTACACCACTTGCAGAAATTCGAGAGGCGTCATTTATTCCGCTCATCATCTACTTGCCTTGGTAGGTCCAGTGATTTAATTGTTACAACAAGCGTAGCATTACTAGGTCTTGATGAAAAAGTATCGATGACAAGAAGAACATGTCTTTTCAGCGGGATTTTCCTTATTATTTTTAGTATGAGATCTGGATAAAACTAAGTGCTTTCCAAAAAGGACCTTCAGCAGCCCAATAACTGTCAGGTCCTTATTTTTTATGCTGTTTCATTGGTTTTTTCAATATCTTCTACTTTGATAAACTTCAAGACAACAAACAGGAGAATGAATCCCAATACACCTGCCGTAATATAGCTGACATTGAGATAGCTTTTCATGACAAGTGACATAATAGGAGGGCCGGCTGCAACGCCTATAAATCGTGCCGAGCTGTAAAAAGAGGATACTGTTCCTCTTAACTCTTTTCCAATATTGTCAGTAATAATTGTATCAAGCGCAGGCAATAGTGCACCGATAGCAATCCCCGCTATACACGTTACGACTAATAAAAGAATTAGTTTTTTGCTTGTAAACCCAACGAAGACAATACTGACAGACATTGCAATCAAGGAGGCAATAATTATTTTTTTAATCCTTCCCAGGTTTCCTTTAATTTTTCGACCGGATATAAATGAAGCTATACAAAGTAATAAAAGCGGGATGGCCAAGACAAACCCTTTTTTAATACCTTTTATATCATGAACTTTTTCGAGGTTTTCTGACAAGAAAAATAGCATACCAAATAATATAAGCATCACAAGGACCCCATTAAGGAATACGGTATACAACCATTTTCCTTCCTCCTTGAAAACTTTTTTTGTATTACGTAAAAACTCTTTGAACTTCAATGGTTCATCATCATCTTTAGGAGCTTTAACGAAGAAAAAAATAAGTACAATCGAAATCAGACTAAGCGCTGAAATGGAAAAGAAGGGCAGAAACCATAAAAAAGCGGCAAATATTGAACCTAAAATGGGACTTAACACTTTCCCAAACGTGTTAGATGTTTCAATTATCCCTAATGTAGAACTTATTTTTTCGTCATCATCCTGATAAAGATCACCTACAAGAGGCAATACGATTGGCATGGCACCAGCCGCCCCTATTCCCTGGACAATCCTTCCAGCAATAATCATTGCGTACGGGTCATCCATTTTCCATGAAGCAAATCCGGCAATCAGACCACCGATTAATGCTAAAATTAAGCTCGGTAATATTACTATTTTTCTGCCAAAGCGGTCCGATAAATAGCCAGCTACTGGGATGAGAAAAATCGCTGCGACTGAATAGCTTGTTATGATCATGCTTGACTGAAATGATGTTATCCCGACCTTATCTTCCAGTTTCGGGAGCACGGGAATAAGCATCGAATTTCCCAGTGTCATGATGAGCGGAATAGAAGTCAAACTTACAATACACCAGACACTTACATTAACCTTCTCTTTGGGCATTACCACACCTCGACAAATATTCTTTTAAAGGTATGGTTTCCTTTCATGTTCATTTTATGCGCTGTTGCCTGAGTTTATTGGAATAACACTCGGTAAGCCTGCTTGCCAAAGTAGATCCCGAAACCAATCATTAATAAGGCTGAGATAAAAGAGACCGTTTTCAAAAGCTTTGTGGATAATAATTTTCGAGCGACACTGGATAAAAAGGCATAAATAAAATCCACTAAAATAATGCCAAACAAAACGGCGATACTTACCAAAATGATTTTATACCCTGTAGAGCCATCAACCGTTTTTGCAAGTATGGAGCCGTATATTCCTAGCCAGAAAAGGATGGTTAGCGGATTCAAAAAAGACATGAAAAAACCGGCCATCATGGATTGTCTCAGTCGTGTTCTTTTACCGGTTTTCGAATCCATCTCAATTTTATGTAGCGACAGTAAATTTTCGATACCGGTGTACAAAAGAACAAAACAGCCGAAAGACCAAAGTATTGTTTTCAACCAGATGGAATTGATAAATTGTCCAATTCCAAAATATACGATAAACATATATATAATGTCGGTCAATATGGCACCCAGACTAAAAAACCATGCATGAAAAAAGCCATTTTTTAAACCTGTATTTAATAGGACAGTCTTAACAGGTCCAATTGTTGCAGCCATTGATAGTCCTAAAAAGATATAGGTAAATATAGAATCCATAAAATAGCCTCCAATTATCAAATGTACTTGCATTTTATTCGAAGGCAATGACTTTTAGGACAATTAAAAAGGACAATTCTAATAGGATTTTAGGATTTGTTTCTCTGTATTAGAGGTAATTTTTTAACATAATTATTTCAGTGTCAGCTTTTTTTCATGTTTAATTAGGATAAATATATAGTTGGAGAATGGTAACCATAAAATAGAGAACATGCGGATATAATATATCCTTAATGCGCATGCTGAACTGATTATAAGGGGAACTTTTATTAAATACTTTACGAGGAACGAATAATTCTGTTGTACAATGAAAGTTATTTTATATAATCTCATGTTTACTATAAGTGGAAATAAAAAGGTAGCATTCTTCTTAGTAAAAATTAGTACACATAGGAACATTCTAAATTAGCCAACCTAGATTTATGTCAAAATTTTAGGAGGTTACCATGGCTAATTCAAGACACTCAAAACCGGATGATAGATCCAATAACGTTGAACGAATCCGTGATATCGTTAAAAACACTGAAGAAAAACTTCGTGAAGCGGAAATTAGTTTGGAGTTTGCAGACCCTATGCAAAGTGAAATGATTAAAGAAAAAAATAAGCGACGTCAAAAGTCAATTGAAGGATTAAAAGAAGAAATGAAAGATGAAATGGCAGCTCGTAAAAAAGGAGAAGTGTAGAATTGGAGACTTAGGGATAAATGTATCTCCATTCTTTTTAAAAAAGTGATTGCCTAAAAAGGCAGATGGTTTAGAGTTCTGTAATGGACCTCTACATAGCCATCTGCTTTTATTATGAGGTTGTAATAAAGGTATAGCTGTTGATGACGGTGGGGGCAGCATGTTCCCAAGCAGTTTATAGTGTGGAAGCAAGAGAGCTACTATGAGAACTTACAAAATAGAGGAATACTTTATTTCTAAATAAAAATATTATGTAAACTACGGGAGAGAACTTGAAAATTTGAAAGTGGAATAATTCAATTGGAACATCCAAAAGAGTATAATTTGTCGTTGGCATTTTTTCTTTAAATAGCCGATTGTCAAAACCGCAGAAAAAAATCACTCATGTCATAACGAGTGATTTTTGAGAATTCATATCTACATTTATTAAATGGCTAGGTTCATAACAATTTGCTCACCAATACGTCCCATTTTTCTTTCCCCGTTATCGACAAAGCCAGCCTTTAAATACAAATTTTGAGCTGGAATATTTTTATGATTAACGACTAAAACAACTTCATTATATTCTTTAAATTCCCTCTTCATAAATTCAGACAATGCTAACATCCCTTTTTTGGCGTACCCGTTTCCTTGTTGTTTATGGTCAATAGATAATGCAGTAAGCAGCATAGCATTTGGATTATTAGAGTATTCTTTTACTCTTTCTGTTGCATATAGGACAAAAAATCCTACAGGTACATGGTCACTCAAAATAACAATCGGATATTGACCAACCATCTCTATAGAAATCTCTTTTGGAAGGGCAGTAAATTGCCTTTGTTCTTCCGGAAGCTCAAAGGCATTCAAAATAGCCACATACTCTTCTGAGAAATGTGCTAATTCAATGGTGTTCGTTTTTTGCATAAAATTGCCTCCTTTTTTATCATTTTAATATCAGAACAAACGTTCGTCAAGAGACTTAATTTATAAATGGTATGTAATCTCTTTAGTTTGATGGTTAAATATAGTTAATCAACATTAAAAGAGAAAATAGGGGGCGTAAAATGGTTTTACTTAAATATGACGTAGAGGAAAACGAGCTAACAATGTTAAAAGAAGTTTATCAATCAGTAGGGTGGATGAAACATGATGAACGTATAATAAAAAAAGTTTTCAATGCAAGTACACATCAAGTTTTCGCAGTAAAAGATCATAAAATTATAGGTTTTGCGAGAGCTCTTTCAGATGGAATATTTAATGCTGCGATTTATGATGTTGTAGTACATAAAAATTATCAAAGAAGCGGGATAGCTAAAATTCTTTTAGAGGATATCATCGACCAATTAGAGGATGTTTCTTGTATTCAGCTAATTGCAACAACAGGAAATGAACCTTTTTACGAAAAGATCGGCTTTAAAAAATTGAAAACTGGTATGGCCATATATAAAAATCCACAACTAGCAGAGGAGTATTTGGAAAGCAATAATCCATGAGGAAGAGAATACAAAAAAAGCTGTAGCGTACGGTATCGCTACAGCTCAATTTGACTTGCTTAGGTTAGTCAGTAAAGCGATTATATCATACAATAGAGCAAACTAAAAATAACAACAGCTATATTTGATAAAGTATTTAACATAAGGAAAACTTTAAAGAAATCACTTGTTTTCAATTAAATACTTCGCTACCTTATTTGAAGTTAATCACCTAAACAAAGATACCGAACCAAACGTGAATTCTTGTGTTTAATGAAAAAAATTATCCTTTGTCCTTGAATCTCCAGTAGCGTTACCTTTTATGATGAATTTAGTTACTAACTTTAAATGGTAACAATTAAAAATATGCTATTGGAGGAAAAGCACAGTGAAAAAAGAGAGTATATTAAACAGAGGATTGGCAAGTTTAATGCACCTGTTCTCGCTATTATTAACCTTTATTTTACCTATATTGGTATACTTAGTATCAAGGAATAGGAATAAATATTTTGCTGACCATGCAAAAGAGGGAATGAACCTTCATTTTACTTTCTTCCCAGTTTTTTTGTTACTAACTTTTATGTCTAAAAAATGGAGCGCAGTTTCAATCCTGTCTTTTGCACTTATTATTCTTGAAACAATATTAATTTTAATTGCAGCAATTTATACTTTAAATGGAAAAAAGTTTTCTTATCCCGTTATACGATACTTTAAAGTCAATCATTAAGGAGAGAATAATTTGTCGGAGAAAGGTATTTTTACGATAGGTCAACTTGTGCAAACGTCTGGTGTTAGTATTAGAACCCTTCGATATTATGACAGCATCGACCTATTGAAACCAAGTGATTATACAGAGGGTGGACATAGATTATATACTACAGAGGATCTATCTACTTTACAAAACATTAAGTCATTACAGTTTCTAGGCTTGTCGCTAAAGGAAATTAAAGACATACTACAAAAAAACACTGTTAAAGGTGAAATTATCTTAAAATCTTTAAACGCAAAAAAACAGTTATTTGAAGCCAAAAAGCTTGAAATTATAAATATATTATCTGATATAAATCACCTTATTGAAACAGTGAAAGATGAGGAAATCATTAATATCGAGATATTTTGTGCTATGCTTCAAAAATTAATGTTTGCTGAAAATACTGAAACATGGTTTAAAGAACACTTTTCAGATATAACTGATGAATTATTTAGTATAAATAAATCCGAAGAAATCGATCTAGATAAAAAATGGACTAAAGTTCTATCAAAAATTAAACATTTAACATTTATAGAAGCAATACCTTCTTCAAAAGAATCTCAAGAAACTGTTAAAACACTTCTGCAACTTATGAATGAAACATTGAAAGGAAATTTAGATTTGGTTGAGAAAAAGCTACCATTCACAGAATCATTCAAATTTCCCAATCCTTTTACAGAAAAGGAGCAAATATTTTTAAAAGAAGCGATACGTATATACCAAAATAATTGTGCCAACACCAGGCAATAAAAAAGCCAGTTGAAAATTGCTAGTATGAAAATTAACCCCCAATTACGCCAGCGATTGGGGGTTAATGGAAATTTGATATAAGTCATGATTCTAGACACAAAAAAGTTAAGTTTTGATTTTGTGGCAACCACTATGGAGTGTTCCACATCCCTGTGTAGCTAGTCAAAGAGCCCTTTGACAGGGATGTAGAATGAAAAACTCAGGGGGTTACGCCAAAAATATAAAGGGGAAGACCTTGTACTCCTTAAGTTTAAGCTGTAACCGTTATATTCTTTCGCATTCATCTGGTGTTAGATAATCGATTCCTTGTGGAAGGCACGTTAGACAGTTGACTGAATCGACATACCAGAGTGATAAGCCCCTCTACAGTTTGTTTTAATTCTTTATTGTATCGTTTTTGACGCTATGCTACATTCAAATTTTTAAGCTCCTATAAAGCCTCAAACTTTACACCACACACATCGGCAATCATATTTAAAATTTCTTGTACATACCTATACTTAAATTCTTAGTAAAAATCAGTAAATCACAAGATGGCGTAAAAACATAAGTCTAAAAGTATTTTATTGATGAAAATTAAGAAAATTTTCATTTTTTTCTAAGAAAAAAGTCAACTTCTTTAGCTATACTTATAAAAAAAGGAAATTTATGAAACCGTTTGAATATTTAAAACGTATTGGTAGTGTGGAAGAATATTGAAGTGGGTGAGGACATGGCATATACCATTTACATAGTATTAACAAAGACAGGTACATTATTATCAAAAGCTATAGGCATGTATACTGGAAAAGAGATGAATCATGCGTCCATTGCTTTTGATGAGGAACTTTTTGAAATGTATAGCTTTGGACGTAGACAATTAAATAATCCTTTAAGTGGGGGCTTTTTGCAAGAGGATGCAGAAAGAGGGCTATTTGAAACAGCTGATTGTGTAATTTATCGTTGTAAAATATCTCAGTATCAATACTTAGAGATGATGAAAATCGTACGTTATATGTATTGGAATCGTGATCGCTATAAATATAATTTTATCGGGCTCTTTGGCGTTATGATGCAAAAGGAGGTACGAAGAGAGCGTGCTTATTTTTGCTCACAATTTGTAGCGACTCTTTTAAAGGTTGGTGGGCTGAAAGTTTATCAAAACCCAGCATTAATGACACCCCATTGTATTGCACAATTACCTTATTTAGAAAAAGTATATGCTGGGAAGCTTGCAGATTACTTACAAAGTGTGCGTTCACCAGCTATGTTATACGGTTAAGGCGAAATCTTGAAGCATTCAACTTATTTTATCCACGCTAAAATAACGCCTCGCCGCATGTAGATATCCGTTGAGGCTTCATATTTAGGCATGTCTCTACAGATTGCCATAGGATTTAATAACTTGCACTCAATATCCACCACCGATTAATAAAAAAGTCTAGTAATATTAGAGGTACTAAACTAGGTATTATTCTCTTTGGAGTGTGTTATATACTTTATAGTATAATTATAGGTAATATAGAAATACGTAGGGGGCGTTGATGATGAGCGAAGAAGTAAATGCATATGGTTGGGATGCGATTGATCAGGAATTATTAAAAGTTTACGGAGGACAGGAGCCGAAGCATTATGGAACTGTTATTCCATATTTATTAGGGGGAGAAGATCCACTTGAAGGAATCAGCGCCTATAAGAGTGAGACACCAGTTCCACACTGGCATTTTGTAACTTATGGATTTTCCGAGTTATATGAAAAAGAATCTGAAGATGCGAAATACAGCGGATATGGGTTTGAGTTAACATTTCGTCTTGCTCGAAATGAAGATGAGGAGGAGCCACCAGCGTGGGCGCTAAATTTGCTGCAAAACATGGGAAGATATGTTTTTGACAGTGGCAATGTTTTCAGAGCAGGCGATTATTTGGATGCTAATGGGCCAATCTGCGAAGGTGCTGATACGCTTTTAACGGCGCTTGCATATACGTTAGATCCCGAGTTACCTGCTATTGATACACCAAATGGACAAGTGGAGTTTATTCAAATGGTAGGGATTACAGGCGATGAGCTTGAGGCGATGCAAACTTGGAATACGATTGGTGTACTAAAGGCAGGTCTAGAATATATCCCGAGCTATGTTACTGACTTATCTCGTGCATCTCTTTTACAGATTTCATCCATTGCTGAAGCGGTAGAAAAAGGAATGGCGGAAGAAGGCTCAAACACTGGCTATTTATTTGTGGACCAACTAGCTTGGGAGCAGGGGAAAACAGGGTTGTTCAGCAAACCGCTTAATAAGTTGACGCTAGGGGCAAAGCAAGCAGGAATAATCGGTAAACTATTACGCGGACGGATTTTAAAAGGGAAAAGGCTAACCTTAGTTGGTCGAGAAATCCGAGTTGTTTTTGAGCCAGGAGAAAAATGTGGCTATAGAGTAGAGGAAGCGGATGTTACCATAACTTTAAATGAAAAGGCAGTTATGGAACTCCATCAAAACTTGATGCCACAAGAAAAAGAATTTGAATTATCTTCAATACCGGAACTTTCACTCTTAATTGAAAAAACATATATTAAAGATCAGCAAGGAAACATTGTGGAAACAATCGGATGATAGAATATAATCTCCCGCTAAAACGAACAAAATATCCAAATGATATGAGTTTGGGTTCGTATAAAAGTGGGAGGTTTTTTATTATTTTGGGACGAAACGTGGATGCTGGCGATATATCGGTTTACTCGAATCAAAGGATGATTACCGTAAGGGTGTGGAAAAGATACCTTTTTTTGTCAATAGAAACCTAGAGAGGCATAGATAACTATTGACAGATGAAGCTTTCAGTAAAGGGGGAGCTGTTGAAGCGAATAAACAGATGAAAAGAGCATTAAAAACAGTGATATTGCCGAAGAGCATTTAGAGAAAATATCATACCGCAAGGATTTCTTTCCCGTTTATTGGATAAATGACATGAGTATTGGATACCAGCATTTTTATGTTAAAGCTACGCATTTGCCTACAGGGAAGATTCCTACCTCCCCGTATTTCGGCGACAATAGAGGAGAATGGGTGTCACGTGGCCGTACCCGTTGTTAATATCTTGGAAAGGTTACCACCTGACTTAACCGTTAGCCTAAGAAACTGTTCTGTTATCACAAACTATATCGTAATATTCATTATTTAATTCGCCTGTTCGATAGGATAAACACTTAGCACTGTATAAAGGACGTTATCTTTTTCCAGAAAAACAATACTGCAATGTTCAACCTTATAGTTCGAGCTTTTCTGCTATAATGAATGACTGATAGGGGTGATAAAAATGCATATCGTCATAATTGAAGGCGTACCATATGATTGGTTGAAGCAATTACAGGAAATTCATGCACATGTATTTGATGGGGCAAATCTACCACTAGAAAAACTTGAAAGTAAAGAAGGACTTATTTGTTTATTAGCAGTAGAAAATAAAGATATCCTAGGCTTTAAACTAGGCTATACACATCCTGATGGCGTTTTTTACAGTTGGTTAGGCGGTGTCCATGAAAAGAAACGGAGTCAAGGTATTGCCAGTCAATTGATGGGGCGACAGCATGAACATATACAGGCACTTGGATTTAAAAAAGTTCGTACATATGGTAGAAATGAGCGAAAAGCAATGCTTATCACAAATCTTAAACATGGATTTGATATTATTTCCACTTTTGTGGATAAGAAAAATCGACATAAAATCGTGTTTGAAAAAACATTGGAATAGGAGTTTTATTATGAAGGCATACTTAGCAAATGGATTATTTTCTTTAGGAGATCGTTTAGTCAACGAGCAACTCGCTGCGGCAATTAGAGAGGCAGTACCAGGTATTGAATTATACGTACCACAGGAGAATGATGCGATAAATGATAAAGCGGCATATGCTGATAGTTTGGCGATTGCGCAAGCGGATTTAGAGATGCTGCAAAATAGCGATGTATTAGTGGCCGTTTTAGATGGGGTTGAGATTGATTCAGGTGTAGCAGCAGAGATTGGAGCATTTGCGATGTTAAATCGACCAATCGTAGGCGTCTTTACAGATGTTCGTCAACAAGGCCGGGATAATATGATGAAAATAGAAGCACTTATACACGACGGGGTTGAAAATCAGTTTGTTTATCGCAATTTATTTGTGATTGGCTTAATTAAGCGCACGGGAGTGATTACGACTTCCATTACTGAAGCTGTTAAAGCCGTTGAAAAATATAAAAAATAGGAGGGCTCTTGTATGTTACTATCAACCACAGATATTATAGCAGGAAAAGAAATTGTAGAAACTATAGGTTTAGTAAAAGGTAATTCGGTACAATCGAGAAATATTGGCCGCGATATGATGGCTGGACTTCGCAATATTGTCGGAGGAGAGATGAAGGAGTATGCAGAAATGCTCACTCGCTCTCGAGAAATTGCCACACAAGCTATGGAAGAAGAAGCAAGAAGACTAGGGGCAAATGGGATTGTTGCGGTAAGATTTTCAACATCATCGGTCATGGACGGCACATCAGAAGTATTAGCGTATGGAACTGCAGTAAGAGTAAAGGAATAATCCGCTAAAGACTCTGTCTAGGCTACAAATTTTCGCATAAATACTCATTTTGCTGAAGTTTCGTTTTATCTCAAAAAATTCTATGTGACATGGTTGATTGGCTTTCGCGCAGAGCAAAGCTTCCTGAGGTGTCCGAGGCCGCTGATGCCCGATGAGTCGCTCAGTCTCAGCGGTAGCAACAACAAAATGCTCAGTTGGAACGGAAATCAAACTTTCACTTTGCTGAAGAGCAACATGACATTGGTATTTCATTGATATAATAATGAAGGACTTCAATCACCGAGATTGAGGTCCTTTTTATCTGCTTATACGGAATTAACTGTAAAAATAAAGTGAATTATAACAAAAGTATAGAATGTCATGCCAATTATACCAATAAAATAGAAATTATGTAGTTAAAAGGACTAATAGTGTCCAACTCTTTTTGTATAATAGAAAAGTAACTTTGAAGAGAGAGTGGGATATATGGTAGATTCACAACAACACAAAGGCTATCGCGTCATTTCGATGTTTGACAGACTAATGGATGGTCAAGGAATTAACAAAAAACAAGAAGCAATTACACATAATGTTGGTGAAAAAACCATACAACGGGATTTGAATGAAATTCGAGCGTACCTAGAAAAAGCTAAATTGGATTGCCATTTAGAATATGTGCGGACTGAAAAGGTGTACAGGCTGACAAATAAAGGAGAAAGTATTTTATCAAAGGAGCAAGTTTTAGCGATTGTTAAAATTCTCATCGAATCAAGGGCACTCCTAAAATCAGAAATGAGTGATATTATAGATAAGCTTATTTCGATTGTTGCGGCTGATAAGCAGGAGTTTATTCACAATATTATTTTAAACGAAAAGCATTTGTACGTAGATTTAAATCATAAAAAGTCTTTACTGCCTTTAATCTGGGTTCTATCAGAGGCGGTTCAAAAAAAGAAGATCATTAAAATTGATTATTTACGTGAAGGTGAAACAATTCCTACAGAAAGGATTTTAAAACCACTTGCCGTCATTTTCTCGGAATACTACTTTTATTTAATTGCTTATGATAATAAGCATGAAAAGGATTTGCCCATTGTTTATAGAGTTGACCGAATTCAACATTTTTGTGAGCTTGATAAAAAATTCCAAATACCATATGCCGAACGTTTTCAAGAAGGAGAATTTCGCAAACGTATTCAGTTTATGCATGCAGGCGAGCTAATGCGTATGAAATTTATCTTTAAAGGACCGTCCCCACAAGCTGTGTTAGATCGTTTGCCAACAGCAAAAATATTATCTAAAAAAGATGGGCAATATTTATTTGAAGCAGAAGTTTTTGGACATGGTATTAAAATGTGGTTGCTGAGCCAAGGGGCAGACATTGAAGTGTTAGAGCCAATTGAGCTTAGAGAAGAGATGATTGAAACGATTCAATCGATGCAACAAAATTATCGCTATATATAAAAACAAAAAATAAGGTAAAAATCCGTGTAGATACTAATCGAAGCGGATTTTTACCTTATAAGAATGTAATTTCTTAAAAAAATACCTTGCGAATTCCGAAAATTCGCACATAAGTATTCTTTTCCACGCTATAATTGAACATATACTGAACATGGATAAAGGGTGGCAATCAAATGACATATAATCATGAAGAAAAAGATATATTGTATCCAGATGGTACATTAATGTATCGTGGCGGCGTGAAGAAAAATGACTTTGGACATGACATATATGATGGGAAAGGTACGCTATTTGACCAAGAAGGGGAGCTGTTATTCGAGGGGGAATTCACCAATCATATGAAGCAAGGTAATGGCATTATGTATTTAAAAGGTCAAATGATTTATCAAGGCGAATTTATTCAAAATAAAAAACAAGGTAATGGTATTTTATATAAGGATGGTCAAGTATATTACGAGGGACATTTTCGTAATGATTTAATGGATGGTTACGGGATTTTGTATTATGAGGAAGATGCTATTGCTCCATTTAAAGAGCTTCGTACTAAGTATCCGCATTTAAATCAGCCGCAATATGAAGGTGATTTTGTCCATGGCATGAAGAAAGGCAAGGGAAAACAATACTATCCAAGTGGTTTTTTACAATATGAAGGTGATTTTATCTGGAACCATATGCAAGGTGCCGGAAAGCTTTACTTCACACCAGAATCGCCAAGTGCTGAGGAACTTGCAAATGGTGTAACAATGCTTCAATATGAAGGTTATTTCTTTGAGGATATGAAACATGGAAAAGGTAAGAACTATTCTCGTCAAGGTGTGCTAGTATCGGAGGGGCAGTTTAAAGAGGATGCTATGACGGGACATGGTACTCTTTACTATACTAATGGACAGGCTTCCTATATCGGAGAACTTGTAAATGGAGATAAGCACGGTCGAGGAGATTATTTCAATGAAGAGGGGAAAATTATTTATAGCGGTGAATTTATTAACGGTGAACGTTTACGAATAACACCAGAAATAGAGCGAGAAATTGAAAAATTACAGAAGCAACTGGATGGACTTGTAGGACTTCCAAATGCCAAAAAGGAATTACATAATCTTATTAACTTCATTAAAATTCAAAGCTTGCGTGTCGACCATGGTTTAACAAGCTTCCCAATCACCTATCATCTAGTGTTCTCTGGAAATCCAGGTACAGGAAAAACAACAGTGGCACGTATTATAGGCCAAATATATAAACATCTTGGTGTACTCTCAAGCGGACATTTTGTGGAAACAGATCGTGCAGGTTTAGTAGCAGGATATGTTGGTCAGACGGCTTTGAAGGTCCAAGAAGTAGTAAATAAAGCAAAGGGCGGCGTGCTTTTTATAGATGAAGCCTATTCACTAGTTAATGATAAACAGGACGCTTTTGGTAAAGAAGCGATTGATAGTCTATTAAAGTCGATGGAGGATTTACGCGATGATTTAGTTGTGATCGTTGCTGGTTATACAGAGCTCATGGAGGAATTTTTACTTGCCAATCCAGGTTTTAAATCACGCTTCAATCATTTTGTGCAGTTTGATAATTTTAGCACGGATGAGCTTTATGATATTTTTGCCATGCTATGTAAAAATAATGATTACAAGTATGGTGACGTATTTGCACATCATATGAAGGAGCAATTGCATCAAATTCCAGTCGAATCTATTCCAAACTTTTCGAACGGTCGCTATATTCGAAACCTATTTGAAAAGCTCGTAACTATTCAGTCAAACCGCTTAATTCAACAGAAAACTATTTCAAGAGAAGAACTAATGGAGTTTACAGAGAAAGATATTTTACAAGGCATTGCAGAAAATCTATTTGATAATACATTTTAGCTTCTTTCAGAGAATGTCCGCTAAGACGGAGGAACTCAGTCTAAGAACGTACGCCCTGTGGCAATTTATCTGTGCGAAAGCGAAGCACGAAAGCAACAACACATGACTGAAGTGACCAACTTCGTTGCAGCCGCTACGTTGCACAACGCTTTCGCGCAAAAAACATTTGCTGCAGCCTCTTCGCTTTCGTGCAAAAAACATCTGCTGCTGTCGCTTCGCTTTCGCGCAAAAAACATATGCAGGTCAAAGCACAAAGCCGATTCTGGACGCAATTATGCCTCGGCATAATTAATAAGTGGCATTAAGGTCAAGTAATTAAAAAACTTGGCATTAGCAATAAACAAAGTGATTTGAAATAGGAATGTAACCAAAAAAAGCACAGTGGTGAAATGTCAACCGAAAAAAACATCATAATTGGAAATTTCTAAGCACACTAACACCTAAAATTAATTTTTTATGCGCACTTAAA